>NZ_JAASHC010000029.1:0-66781 GCF_019734355.1 Bacteroides sp. K03 | reverse complement strand
AAAACCAAATCTTTTCAGAAGTTTTTTTGTTTATTCATTATCCGGTAATCCGCGCTTTCAATATGTCAATCTTAAAAAGGCTTAGACTCTCTTGCTAAGCGGATGCAAAAGTAGACTTTTTTACAATATACGCAAAACATATCAGGAATTATTTTGGAATAAATATGAAACTTTTTTGTAATACGCTGATTTGCAAAGGTGTTGTAAAACATAAAAAAAGAAACAGGGAAAGAAAGAGAAAAAAAGGAACACATTATAATATACAAGCGCATGCGTATACGCGTGCGAGAGAAAAAAAACAAAGAAGGAGAAAAAGGGAAGAGGAAAGAAAGAGAATCTGACATAAGAAGAAGGAAGAATTAGAAAGAAAAAAAAGAAATGTAAAATATTAGAAACAAGAAAAGAGAGACTCGTAGAGAAACAGGACGTTCATCGTAGAGAAACAGGACGATCGTCGTAGAGAAACGGGACGTTTCTCGTAGAGGAAAAAACAAAAATAGCAACGCGCTGAATAGCAATAGATTACAAAAAAATAATAAATGTACACTTTTTTTATTGAAAACAAACATATATTTATAAGGACAATATTAAAATCGACTCAAAATATAAGGACAAAAACAAGCAGAATAAGCCTTATCAATGCCATCTATGTATAACATCTTTCTATTTTTCTTTTTTGAAACAATTACATTATATCATAATTCACAGTGAATCTCACAAAAGCACAACTATCTATTTTCTAAAAGTAACCCCAAACAAAAGAGCAAAATGGTTTCATATTCGACAGTCAAATTAAAAGGCATACACCTTCAAACTTTAAAAACAGTTATGAGAAAATACATAAAACAAAAAATAGATCCAAAAAAGAAATCAACAAAGACACTTATAAAGTGAAAATATCATTTTATATCTCTCCTTATCGAGAAATACGAAACTATTTCAGCTCAAACGAAAGAAAATCTTTCTTTTTTCGTATTTTTGTCCCAATATGCACGCTTCTTACACAGAAGCCAAGAAGAATAACTGAATAAATGAGAGTAATAGACCTTATACATAGCAACGAGAAAACAGCTTTTTCTTTTGAAATCCTCCCTCCTCTAAAGGGTACAGGGATTGAGAAATTATGCCGGGATATTGATACATTACGTGAATTCGACCCTAAATATATCAATATAACAACACACCGAAGTGAATATGTGTACAAAGATCTGGGTAACGGATTATTTCAACGTAACAGACTAAGAAGACGTCCGGGAACAGTAGCCGTAGCCGCTGCCATTCAGAATAAATACAATATCACAGTAGTCCCACATCTCTTATGTAGTGGCTTTACCCGTGAAGAGACAGAATATGTACTGCTCGATCTTCAATTTCTGGGCATAACTGACCTGTTGGTACTCCGTGGAGACAAAGCAAAACACGAATCGGTGTTCACTCCCGAAGGAGACGGTTATTATCATGCTATCGAATTGCAGGAACAAATCAATAATTTCAATAAAGGTATCTTCGTTGACGGATCGGAAATGAAAGTTACCAATACTCCATTTTCATATGGTGTGGCTTGCTATCCTGAGAAACATGAAGAAGCTCCTAACATGGATTCGGATATCTATTGGTTGAAGAAAAAAGTAGAGGCCGGAGCTGAATATGCCGTAACCCAGCTTTTCTATGACAATCAGAAATACTTCGACTTTGTAGAGAAAGCCAAACGGGAAGGCATCAATATTCCTATTATTCCGGGAATAAAACCTTTCAAAAAGGCTTCACAACTAAGTATGATACCCAAAACCTTCAAAGTGGATCTTCCGGATGATCTGGTGAAGGAGGCACTAAAATGTAAAAATGAAGCAGAAGTGCAACAAGTAGGTATAGAATGGTGCGTAAAGCAATGCCAGGAATTGATGGCATATGGAGTGTCAAGTATTCATTTCTACTCTATTGGTGCCGTGGACAGTATTAAAGAGGTAGCTAAAGAGATTTATTGAATCATGAGTTGTGATTCATAATTTGTGAACGACTAAATAATAAATAGAATTGTGTTTTTTAAAGACGTAATCGGACAAGAAGAAACAAAGCAACGACTTATTCAGGAAGTAAATGAAGGTCGTATTCCACATGCACAGCTTATTTGCGGGCCGGAAGGAGTAGGTAAATTACCTCTGGCCTTGGCATATGCACGCTATATCAGCTGTACCAATCGTGGTGCAACGGATGCCTGTGGAGTTTGTCCGTCATGCGTGAAGTTCAGTAAGCTGGTACACCCGGATGTACACTTTGTTTTTCCTGTTGTGAAGTCCGGGCGAAGTGACGACTATATAGTAGAATGGCGGCGGATGGTATTAAATAATTCGTATTTCAATCTTAATCATTGGTTGAATGAGATTAATGCAGAAAATGCACAAGCCGTCATCTATACCAAGGAAAGTGATGAAATAATGAAGAAGCTCAGCTTGAAATCAAGCGAAGGTGGATTTAAAATCACAATAATCTGGTTGCCGGAGAAGATGCAACTAGCTTGCTCCAACAAGCTACTGAAGCTTCTGGAAGAACCACCCGAGAAAACAGTTTTCCTCTTGGTTTCCGAGGCACCGGACTTGATTCTGCCAACCATATTAAGTCGAACACAACGTTTCAACATCCGCAAGATAGATGAAGCAAGCATAGCGCAAGTGCTTCAACAGAAATATGGTGTACAGCAGGCAACCAGCGCAACGATCGCCCATCTGGCAAACGGGAATTTTATCAAAGCCCTCGAAACAATTCATCTGAATGAAGAGAGCCAGTTATTCTTTGAGCTCTTTGTCAACCTGATGCGACTCTCCTATCAACGGAAAATACGGGAAATGAAACTATGGAGTGAACAAGTGGCTGCTCTGGGGCGCGAACGTCAGAAGAATTTCTTATCTTACTGTCAGCGAATGATAAGAGAAAACTTCATATACAACCTGCATCAGAAAGAATTAGTCTATATGACGCCCGATGAACAAAATTTTTCAACCCGCTTTGCACCGTTCGTCAATGAGCGAAATGTGATGGGCATCATGGATGAGTTGAGTGAAGCGCAACAACATATCGAACAGAATGTGAATGCCAAAATGGTATTCTTCGACTTCTCGTTGAAAATGATTGTACTGTTGAAGAGTTAGAAGGAAGAATTTTTAATTGTAAATCGTAAACGTACCTATACGATAAAGATCAACAATGATCATAAACATAGGGAATAAATTATAAATATACAGAGATGGATTTTAAGTTACATAATGGGAGCGGTAGCCTTTGCTGCAAAAGTTGCTCCCGACAAGATAATAAATTGAACACCTACGATTGGCTGGCAGATATACCAGGCAATGCTGAGGAGAGTGACATGGTGGAGGTTCAGTTCAAGAACACTCGTAAGGGATACTATCGAAACAGTAATAAAATTAAGTTAGAAAAGGGTGACGTAGTAGCCGTCGAAGCAACGCCTGGGCATGATATCGGTGTAGTAACACTGACGGGACGCCTCGTTCCATTGCAAATGCGAAAAGCAAACATTAAGCCAGATGCAGAAATTAAACGTATCTACCGCAAAGCCAAACCGGTAGACATGGAAAAGTTTGATGAAGCAAAAGCTAAAGAGCACGCTACAATGATTCGCTCACGTCAGATTGCATCCAGTCTGAATCTGGATATGAAAATAGGAGACGTTGAATATCAGGGAGATGGTAATAAAGCCATTTTCTATTATATTGCAGACGAACGGGTAGACTTTCGCCAACTGATCAAAGTGCTGGCAGAAGCATTTCGTGTCCGTATCGAAATGAAACAGATTGGTGCACGCCAGGAGGCCGGACGTATCGGTGGTATCGGTCCATGCGGACGTGAGTTATGTTGTGCTACCTGGATGACCAGTTTCGTATCTGTATCTACAAGTGCAGCCCGCTATCAGGATATCTCTCTTAATCCGCAAAAACTTGCCGGACAATGTGCTAAGCTGAAATGTTGTCTGAACTACGAAGTAGATTGCTATGTAGAAGCACAGAAGCGCCTGCCTTCCAAAGAAATTGAACTGGAAACCAAAGACGGAACGTTCTATTTCTTCAAAGCGGATATTTTAAGTAATCAAATTTCCTACTCTACCGACAAAAACTTCCCTGCTAATCTGGTAACTATTAGTGGTAAAAGGGCCTTTGAAGTCATCGGAATGAACAAAAGAGGTGCTAAACCGGAAAGTTTACTGGAAGAAGAGCACAAACAAGAACCTAAAAAGCCGGTTGATCTTGTAGAACAGGAAAGCCTGACTCGCTTTGATCGTGACCGCCGCCGAAAAGAAGGAAAAGAAGGGGCCGAAGGTGGGAACCGCAACAGAAAGAAGAAAAAGAACAATACTAATCGCCCACAGCAGGAAGCTGAAGGAAGAACAACAGGGCGTCCTCAACAGGATAATGGCAATCGTCCGGGGCGTTCACAACAGGAAAGCAACACTCGTTCAGAACGGCCAACACAACGTGAAAACGGGCCGCGTCCTAACCGCCCGCAACAGAATAATGCAGAAGGACAGCAACAAACCCCACAACCCAATAACGGTGGTGAGCAACAACGCTCACGTAACGATCGTCCGAAAAACAACAATCGTCCACGTAATAATAATGACAGACGTGGAGAAAGACCACAAAGTGGAGAAAGACCACAAAATAACGAGAAGCCAGCTAAAGAGAGAAATGAAAAACCTACTCAGGAATAGTATATGGCTTCTGTTGGCCACCTGCCTGACAGCCGCTTGCAACGAAAATACTGTGTATCACTCTTACCAATCCATACCCACGGAGGGATGGAAGAAGAGTGATACACTCTTTTTCAATGTCCCAGTCAAAGATTCGTTAACACCACTCCGGCTATCTGCAGAAATACGTAATGAAAGTAATTACGCTTACCGGAATATCTACTTAACAGTTAGTCACAATCTTGAGGATAGCACGATATGGAAAACAGACACGTTACTACTTATCCTTGCAGACAAAGAGGGTAAATGGAATGGCACCGGCTGGGGAAGTTTGTTTCAATCAACTTTACCTATCGGCTCTGCCGTTGCCCGGCATCCGGGAAATTATACCTTTAAAATAACACACGGAATGCAAGATGAACTGCTGAAAGGTATCAATGACGTAGGGGTCAAAATTGAAGGGAGAAGGGAGAATTGAGAAGGGAGAAGTACTATGCAACGTGATAGCGCAGCCACTTCTCCCTTCTCAATTCTCCCTTCTTTACAGTCTTCTTCCGCGCCCTGCATCAATCCGCAGGAAAATAAAAAGCAAAATTGTAAATCCCCATAGAGAAGAACCTCCATAACTAAAGAAAGGCAATGGGATGCCAATCACAGGCGTCAATCCAAGTACCATACCAATATTAATAAAGATATGGAAAAGGAATATACTGACTACCGAATACCCATATACACGCCCAAAAGCAGAAGGTTGCCGCTCGGACACTGCAATAAGCCGTAATATCAGTGCCAAAAACAGCAGTAGCACAATAGATGATCCAACAAAGCCCTGCTCTTCACCTACCGTACAAAAGATAAAATCAGTATCTTGTTCAGGTACATACTTCAACTTTGTCTGTGTACCATTCAGAAATCCCTTTCCTGTAAGACCACCAGAGCCAATAGCTATTTTAGACTGATTCACATTATACCCGGCACCGGTCAGGTCTTCTTCCATACCCAGCACAACTTTAATACGAATCTGCTGATGTGGTTCGAGAATATTATCAAACACATAATCACTGGAATAGAGGAAACCGACAGACCCAATAGCAAACAATCCAATAAGCATATAAGATTTCTGGCGTTCACTCAAAGAGAGAAACATCAGATATCCAACTACAGCAACACAAAGTACCCATTGTACCCATACCAGATTAAAGGGTATAATATATTCTGAGATGAGGAAAGCAAGAAGCATCACAATCAGACTACCTACAATAATATTCCGCATCGGCTTCCATTTCTTTCTATAAACCCACACCATACCACCGGCAAACAGCAATACCATAGATAGAACCGAAAACTCTCCGATGGGAGTAGGCGTATCGGCTATAAATACCTGATCAAAACGTATGCCAACAACAAAATAGACTACAGCACACACACCGGAAAAGAGTACTACTCCCGGCATACCTTCACGATAAAGCACCAGAAAAAAAGCCAGATATACCAGTGCAGATCCCGTTTCCTTTTGCAGAATAATCAGTATCATAGGAAGCATGATAAAGGCAAGCAGTGCCAGAAAACACTTCCCTTTCCTGATATTAAAGGAATAGGAGTTGATATATTTGGCTAATACCAGGGCAGTGGCAAACTTAGCAAACTCTGCCGGTTGAAGATTTACAGGCCCAAGTTTGATCCATGAATTGGAACCTTTAATATCACTGCCGATAAATATGGTAGCCACGAGCAGAAGCATCATCCCTATATATATAATGTAAGAAAACATATCGTACATCCTATCTTCGAGCATCAGTAAGATAAATCCCAGACCAAATGAACAGATAATCCACATAAACTGCTTGCCGGCACGGGTAGAAAAGTCAAGAAAGTCCCGGTCACCATAGTCATAACTGGCTCCGCAAACACTGAACCATCCGGCAATAATAAGGAGCAGGTAAATAGCAATTGTTACCCAATCCAGCGTTTTCCATAAACTATCGTTCCTCGTCACCATACATTATAATTCTATCGCTAAACTCTGCCGCCTTCGCTTCACTGGCCGGAGAGAGTTTTCCATTCAAATATTGTTCTATCATCAAAGTACCAATAGGTACACCATAGGTTGCACCAAATCCTCCATTCTCCACATAGACTGCAATGGCTATCTTAGGATTGTTCATCGGAGCAAATCCCATAAAGGCAGAGTGGTCGTGTCCACGATTCTGTGCCGTACCCGTTTTACCGCATATCTCACCTTCGGGAAACATATAACCGGCTATTCTACAGGTTCCTCCCGTTACAGCAGCACGCATTCCCTTCACTACCTCTTCATAATGTATGCGGTCAATGGTGGGCACGCGGGGAGTCCGGTAAATACTATCAAGCTGATTATCCTGAATCTCTTTCACAATATGTGGAGTGATAAAATGTCCTCGGTTGGCAATCGTAGCACTCAAATTAGCGATTTGCAAAGGAGTAGCGAGAATTTCACCCTGCCCGATAGCAATACTGATTACAGTCAACCCGTTCCATCGCCCTTTGTAAGGTTTATCATAAAATGCAGCATTAGGTATCAATCCTCGTCCTTCACTGGGTAAATCTACACCCAACTTATAGCCGAATCCTTGAGACACCATATGATCCTTCCAGACAGTTATAGCATTTTGCGGCGAACCGTACTTACGGTCACCAAACATACGAAACAATCCCCAACAGAAATAAGAGTTACAGGAAGTGGCCAACGCCGGTACCAGTGGTAATGGAGAGCCATGGGCATGGCATCCCACTTTCAAGCTCCCATATATAAATCCATGATAGCACGGGAATGCCGGAGTATTTTCCTGAATAATCCCTTCTTGTAAAAAAGTCAATGCCTGAGCAGCCTTAAAAGTTGATCCCGGAGGGTAAGCTCCCATTAAAGCACGATTCAACAAAGGCTTACGCTTGTCCCGCTGCAGCATCAGGTGATTCTTACCCCGCTGGCGCCCAATCATCAGATGGGGATCGAAATCAGGGGAGGAAACCAGACATAGAATTTCCCCTGTCTCGGGCTCAATGGCAACAATACTTCCGATTTTATTCTTCAGCAAGCGTTCGCCCAGCATCTGCAGATCAATATCCAGTCCTAAAGTGAGATTCTTACCCGGTATAGAAGGACGATCGAACTGACCATCCATATAATGCCCCTGAATACGTCCGTGAGCATCGCGAAGCAATACTTCAACCCCTTTCTCGCCACGAAGATATTTCTCATAGGACTTTTCTACTCCCTGCTTACCAATATAATCTCCACGAATGTAATAATCGTCATTTTCAATATCACGCATTGATACCTCGCCAATATCTCCCAAAGCATGAGCAGCAGAATTATAGGTATACTGCCGGATGGTACGCCGCTGTATATAAAATCCCTGAAACTTAAACAGCTTTTCTTGGAATACACCACATTCTTCGGCAGATAACTGGGACATGAATACTTGATTGGTATATCTTGAATAGCCCGGATTTCTCCGGCGGTCTTTCATGTCGGACATTATTTTCAGAAACTGCTCCCGCGTGATATTCAATGTCTGGCATAGATCAAGTGTATCCAGATTTTCAATTTCTTTGGGAACAATCGTTATGTCATATGCCGGCTGATTGAAAACAAGCAATTTACCGTTACGATCATACATTGCCCCACGCGAAGGATACTGTATCTTATTCAGAAAAGCATTACTGTCAGCATTCTTTTTATAATCATCGGTGGATATCTGCAAAAAGAAAAGCCGTACTATATAGATAAACACAATACAAATAGCAGTTCCTGCGATAACAAATTTTCGTTTCTCTAATACATAATCTTTTGCCATGCCTATCTCCTTATCCCTTCAACAGCCATAATACACGTAACAGTCAGCAGGGTACATGCGACTACCCTTAGCAACAACAGCGGTATGCTGGAAAATGAAAAGAACTCGATAGTGAGCAGGATCAGATGATGCACAAAAACACTTGTCACCGTAAATTTCAGAAAAGAAGCAATCCCCATCGTCCGTATAGAAGGTACGATGCTGTCTAATGTATCACGCGGAGTAAACAATCGCAGAAATGTAGGACGCACAAAAGCCAGAAATACAGTTGCCGCCGCATTCATCCCCGGAGTATTGGAGAATATATCTATGGTTAATCCCAAAAAGAAAGCCCATAACATCAATTCGTTCCGGGAAGTGCCGGAAGCAAATTTTAAGATGAAATAGACATATAAGAAAGGAGTGGCATAGCCTGCAATATGAACATTGTTCAGAATCAGTACCTGAAGTAGGACTAATCCCACAAACCATCCCATCCTATGTATATAGTGTATCATCATTGCTTCGTACTCATATTTTCAAGTTCCTGCTGTTCCATCTGGCCAGTCCGGGCAATCACCCTCACATCACTCAGTTTTCCAAAATCCGTAGCCAGTTTAATCTTTAGTAAATAAGAAAGTCCGTCATTGGAATCGGACATATCATCTACCGTACCAACCATAACACCTGCCGGAAAAACAGTGGAATACCCACTGGTCACTACCGTATCTCCCAGATTAAACTCGGCATGGCGGGGTAGATCTTTCAAATAGGCATAACGTGAGTCTCCATGCTCCCATTTCAGATAACCGAAATACTCACTACCTACAATTTTACAACTTATACTCGATTTACTGTTCAATACTGAAATAACAAGCGAATAGTTGGGAGATGTTTTATAAACGATACCCACAACCCCGTTTCCATCAACCACCCCCATCTCGGGGCGAATGCCGGAAGAAGAACCTTTATCCAATGTAATGTAATTATCGGCCTGATTCAAACTATTCCGAATAACATGTGCCTTGAATAGCTGATAGTCCTTATTATCAAGATTCCGGATACTGTTTACAACAAGAGAATCGACCTGATACTCCCGCAATGCATTCTCCAGATTGGTTATCTGCTGTTCAAGCAACATATTGCGATCAAGCAAATCTTCGTTTACTGACTTCAGATGAAAATAAGAAGAGATACTTCCCGAAACCTCATAGACCTTACCGGTAACAACATTGGCAGAAGTGAAGTAAACACTCTGCTGGTAGTTATTAAAGCGAAATAATAGAACAAAACAGACCACCTCCAACAAAATGAAGAGGAACCAGTAATTATACTTAAGAAGGAAGTTCAGTAAATTCCGCATAATTATTAATAATGTGTCGATATGCTAATATGCCAATGTGCCAATTGGCCGCGCTATAATACCGCATGGTAATTGGCACATTGGCATATTGGCACATTATTACATTATTTATCTCATTAAGAACGAGAAGCGGTCAATGTTCTTTAATGCCACTCCTGTTCCTTTTGCCACTGCATGAAGAGGATCTTCGGCTATGTGGAAAGGAATATTGATTTTGTCCGTCAGACGTTTGTCAAGGCCACGGAGCAATGCGCCACCACCTGCCAGATAGATTCCATTGTGAACAATATCGGCATACAATTCGGGAGGTGTATTTTCCAATGCACTCAGCACGGCTGTTTCAATCTTAGAAATAGATTTTTCCAGACAGTGAGCTACTTCCTGATAACATACAGGTACCTCCATCGGAAGTGCAGTAATACGATTCGGTCCGTGAACGATATAATCTTCGGGAGCATCATCACCCAATTCAGTAAGAGCAGCACCTACATTAATCTTAATACGCTCTGCCATACGCTCACTAACCTTCACGTTATGCTGGCGGCTCATGTATTCCTGAATATCAGCGGTAAGATCATCGCCGGCAATACGGATGGAATTATTAGAAACAATCCCCCCCAGTGAAATAACAGCAATTTCAGTAGAACCTCCACCTATATCAACAATCATATTTCCTTCGGGAGCTTCTACATCAATACCAATACCAATAGCTGCCGCCATAGGCTCAAATACCAGATAGACATCGCGTCCTCCGGCATGCTCTGCAGAGTCACGAACAGCACGAAGCTCAACCTCTGTGCTACCCGAAGGCACTCCGATAACCATGCGGAGAGAAGGAGAGAATAAATGGCTACGGGTATTCACCTGCTTGATAAGTCCGCGCATCATCTGTTCACAGGCATAGAAATCAGCAATTACACCGTCACGGAGCGGACGGATGGTACGTATATTTTCGTGAGTTTTCTCATGCATCATCTTTGCCTTCTCACCCACGGCAATCATCTTATCAGTACGACGGTCCAAAGCTACCACTGACGGTTCGTCCACCACAATCTTACCATTGGTAATGATGATGGTATTGGCAGTTCCCAGGTCCATCGCTATTTCTTGTGTAAAAGAGAATAATCCCATGTATATTTACGATTTAACTATTTACAATTTACGATTGATATTACTCTTTATTACAATTCTCAGATTTATGATTTACAAGAAACAAACTTCAATTGTAAATCGTAAATCGTCAAATCGTAAATCCTTTTAGTGTTTAAAGTGACGAATCCCCGTTGTCACCATTGCAATGCCATGTTCATTACAATACTCGAACGTTAATTCATCTTTTACAGAGCCACCCGGCTGGATAACTGCTGTTACTCCCTCATTACCCGCAATTTCAACACAATCGGGGAAAGGGAAGAATGCATCCGAAGCCATCACTGCCCCATTCAGATCAAATCCGAATGATTTAGCTTTCTCGATAGCTTGTTTGAGAGCGTCTACGCGTGAAGTCTGTCCTACACCACTTGCCAACAACTGTTTGTTTTTAGCCAGTACGATGGCATTGGATTTGCTGTTCTTCACTATTTTATTGGCAAACAGCATGTCCTCTACCTCTTCGGGAGCAGGTGCTTTATCAGTCACGGTCTTTAAGTCGGCCACGGTTTCAATGTTTAGATCTCTCTCCTGTACCAACACACCGTTCAGCAATGAGCGGAACTGCTTCTTGGGCAGCTTAGCTTCCTTGCGAACCAAAATAATACGATTTTTCTTCTGTCCCAGAATTTCAAGTGCATCTACATCATAATCCGGAGCAATCACTACTTCAAAGAATATTTTATTAATCTCCTCTGCAGTTGCTTTATCAATTACAGCATTCGTGATTAACACTCCACCAAAAGCAGAAACCGGGTCACCGGCCAACGCATCTTTCCATGCATCGAGCACAGTAGAACGTGAAGCCAGTCCACAAGCATTATTGTGCTTCAGAATAGCAAAAGTTACATCTTCAAATTCATCAATCAGTTCAACAGCTGCATTGATATCCAACAGATTGTTGTAAGAGATTTCTTTTCCATGAATCTGGTCGAACATAGCGTCCAGGTTTCCATAGAAATATCCCTTCTGATGTGGGTTCTCACCATAACGGAGCATCTTCTGATCATTGGCAGACTGACGGAAAGCCGAGCCCTCTTCTGCATCAAAATAATTGAAGATCGCCGAATCGTAATGTGAAGAAACAGCAAAAGCTTCTTTAGCCATCCAACGACGCTCTTCGAGTGAAGAGGTAGCCCCATGCTCCATCAACATATCGAGCAATGGCTTGTACTGGGCCTGAGAAGCAACGATCACTACATCATTGTAGTTTTTAGCAGCGGCACGAATCAGTGAGATTCCACCGATATCAATCTTCTCGATGATTGAAGCCTCATCAGCACCCGATGCTACGGTTGCTTCAAACGGATAGAGGTCTACAATCACAAGATCTATTTCCGGTATTTCATATTTCTCAATTTGCTGGATGTCTTGTTCCAGTCCGCGACGGCAAAGGATACCCCCGAAGATTTTCGGGTGAAGTGTCTTCACGCGACCTCCGAGGATGGAAGGATAAGAAGTAAGATCTTCCACAGCCTTACAAGGATATCCCAATGACTCGATAAACTGACGAGTTCCACCTGTTGACAGAAACTCTACTCCTTCTTCATGCAGTTTGGTGATAATTTCATCCAAACCTTCCTTATGATAAACCGATACCAATGCGGTTTTTATTCTTTTTGATTCAGACATGGTTTGCTTATTAAGTATTTGATGCGCAAAGTTACGAAATATTGTTTATCGTGCGTAATAAACAAGGTGTGAATTAATAATAAAAAAGCGCTGACTTAAAAGATTAAAAGTCAGCGCTTTGTTATATACGCTATTGTTTATACAAATCTATTACCAAATAGACACCCGTTTGTCAACCGGAAGGAACATTGGATTTTCCTCTGTTACACCGAATGCTTCGTACCATGCACCTATCTGAGGCAACGCTCCATTCACACGCCATTTGCCTAATGAGTGTACATCCAATTTAGTCAAACGAAGAATTTCTTCTGGACGGATATTACCTGCCCACACATTGGCATAGGCAAGGAAGAAACGTTGTTCGGGTGTAAAACCGTTTTCATCTTTCAGAGGAGTCTGGGCAGTTGCATTCTTAAATGCCTGGAAAGACACCTGCAATCCACCATGGTCGGCGATATTCTCACCCAATGTAAGTTGACCGTTGGCATGCACACCCGGAGCAACCTCTATACTGTCAAAGAAATTAACCATCACTTGTGCACGTTCTTCAAAATTTTTGGCATCTTCCTCAGTCCACCAGTCTTTCAGATTACCTTCTTTGTCATACTGCCGCCCCTGGTCGTCAAATCCATGTGTCATCTCATGGCCAATCACTACACCGATAGCACCATAATTGAAAGCATCATCGGCATTCATATCGAAGAAAGGATACTGAAGAATACCCGCCGGGAAACAAATCTCATTGGTAGTCGGATTATAATAGGCATTTACAGTTTGCGGAGTCATCAGCCACTCATCCTTATCCACCGGCTTACCGGCTTTGGCTATCATCTCTGCATGTTCCCACTGGTTGGCACGTTCTATGTTAGCCCAATAGGAATCGTCTTTGATTTCAAGAGAAGAGTAATCTTTCCATTTATCCGGATAACCGATCTTTACATGGAAGGTAGCCAGTTTTTCCAGTGCTTTTTCTTTGGTCGCATCACTCATCCAGGTAAGTTCTTTGATACGTTCACCCAAAGAGGTTTGCAGGTTTTTCACCAGCCCTACCATACGTTCTTTGGCTGCAGCAGGGAAATATTTCTCTACATACATCTGTCCCACTGCCTCACCCAAAGAACCGTCAACCGTACTTACTGCAGATTTCCAACGCGGCTTCATTTCCTTTCTACCAGACATCGTCTTTCCGTAGAAATCAAAATTCTGCGCTATAAAGTCATCGCTCAGGTAACTGGCAGCGCTGTTTATAAGGTTCCATTGCAAATAGGCAATCTGATCTTCCAACGCAACTGTATTAATGATATCATTTACTTCTTTAAGTGAACCTGGCTGACCGATGTTCACCTCTTCCAGATTATTCAATCCAAGAGTAGAAAAGAATACATCCCATGCAAAAGGAGCATATTCCTTCTTCACATCAGCCATCGCCTTCTTGTTATAGTTGGCATGCGGATCACGTAACTCTACCATAGAACGTGCTGATTTGGCCAGACGGGTTTCGATATTCATAACAGCTTTCATTGCTTTCTGCGCAGCAGCTTCATCATAACCAGCCAATTGGAACATCTTAACGATATGCTTCTGATAGGCATCGCGAATCTCTTTGGTCTTATCATCGTTTTCGAGATAATAGTCGCGTTCGCCCATCCCCAGACCGCCCTGATAGGTCTGTACCAGGTTCATTGAACTATTCATGTCATCGGCA
Source organism: Bacteroides sp. K03 (assembly GCF_019734355.1). Lineage (NCBI taxonomy): Bacteria > Pseudomonadati > Bacteroidota > Bacteroidia > Bacteroidales > Bacteroidaceae > Bacteroides > Bacteroides sp. K03. The sequence goes on along the minus strand of NZ_JAASHC010000029.1, from coordinate 52,415 downwards.
CTCACGAAAACAACAAAGTAGGGATATATACCGTTTTTCTGCATTTCTGCTATCATCGGATAAACCTCCGATTTGTCTTTCAAAGCAGCTATCTTTTCCAGTTCTGCCTTAATAGGAGTAGCACCTTCACGATTCAGTTTTACACTGTCCATAGCGATGTTGTAAAGGTCACCTACTTTCTGAGCGATACTACCCGCTTCATGCTGAGTAGACGCCAGCTCCTCAATAACTTCACGAAGTTGCTTACGGTTGTTCTCAGCAAGCATATCAAATGAGCCAAAACGTGAATACTCGTCTGTAAGTGGATGATTTTTCATCCAACCGCCGCAGGCATACTGATAAAAGTCGGTTCCCGGAAGAGCCATTGTGTCAAGGTTGGCAAGATCTATGCCGGACGTAAGGGCGGCCTGTTGCTTGCTACTGTTGCATCCTGTAGTCATCATGCAGATTGCAAGAATTGGTAAATACTTTACTCTCATATTATATATAATGTTATAATGTTATAGGGTGGTTATAGAGTTATAAAGGTGGTAAGGGTCGGAATTGTAGGATGGGCAGTAATTATAATATCGTTTATATCATCATCTTATTATAATTCTACTACTTGATCCCCCTTTAACTTACAACTTTATAGCTCTCCTCACTACCCGCCGATAGTTCTCTCCAGTTCCATCGAAACTTTCTCCCACTCTTCCACCGTACGGTCAAGTTGTTGTTTAAGTTTCTGATGTTGTTCATAAAGAGCCATATTTGCAGCCCCTTCCGGTGTAGCCATCCTCTCTTCAAGAATGGCAATGGCAGATTCCGTCTGTTCTATCGCCTCTTCACAATCGGCCACTTGGCGTTCGAGCTTCTTTATCTTTTTATTCAGTTCCTTTTGGGCCTCATAAGAGAGTTTATTGTCCGAAGGTGATTCTTCTTCGGAAATGCTATCTCCTTTTACGCCGGTAGGCGATGTTGAAAGCACCGGTCCCTTTTGCAGCTCATTCAGGCTTTCCATCTTTTTCTTCTGCAGGAAGTCGTAAATACCTCCGATATGCTCTTTTACAAGGCCACCTCCAAACTCATAAACTTTAGTTGCCAGTCCATCCAGAAAGTCGCGGTCATGGCTGACGAGTATCACCGTACCGTCAAACTCACGAATCGCTTCTTTCAACACATCCTTTGAACGCATATCCAGGTGGTTCGTCGGCTCATCAAGGATCAGGAAGTTCACCGGTTCAAGCAGTAGCTTGATCATGGCAAGACGCGTACGTTCACCACCCGAAAGCACTTTCACCTTCTTGTCCGAAGCTTCGCCACCAAACATAAAGGCGCCAAGAATATCACGGATTTTAAGACGAATATCTCCGGTTGCCACACGGTCTATCGTATCGAATACCGTCAGATTCTCATCCAGCATCTGTGCCTGGTTCTGAGCAAAATAACCGATCTGCACATTATGTCCGATGGTAAGTTTACCTTCATAATCGGTAATTGCTCCCATAATACACTTTACCAAGGTAGATTTTCCTTCACCATTCTTTCCTACAAACGCAACCTTCTCCCCCCGATTGATGGTGAGGTTGACATCATGAAAAACAACATGAGCACCGTATGCTTTCCTGACATCCTCACAGATAACGGGATAATTACCACTACGGCTGGAGCAAACAAATTTGAGACGAAGGGCAGAATTATCTTCCTCATCTACCTCAATGCGCTCTATTTTCTCCAGTTGCTTGATGCGACTCTGTACCTGCACGGCTTTAGTCGCTTTATAGCGGAAACGTTCGATAAAATCTTCAGTGTCCTGTATCTGTTTCTGTTGATTCTCATAGGCACGGAGCTGCTGTTCACGGCGTTCTTTACGCAATACGACAAACTCGTCGTATTTCACTTTATAATCGTAGATCTGTCCGCAGGTGATCTCAATGGTACGGGTAGTGACATTATTGAGGAAAGCCCGGTCATGGCTGACCAGCACTACGGCATTGGCACGCGTAGACAGGAAGTTTTCCAGCCATTGGATACTCTCGATATCAAGGTGGTTGGTTGGCTCATCCAATAGCAGTACATCCGGACGACGAAGCAGAAGTTTGGCCAACTCGATACGCATACGCCAACCTCCGGAAAACTCCGATGTGGAACGGTCAAAATCCTCCCGACAGAAACCAAGTCCTAACAGTGTACGCTCTATCTCGGCACGAAAGTTCGTTCCGCCCATCATCAGAAAGCGGTCATTCTCATGCGTAAACCGGTCTATCAACTTATGATATTCTTCTGATTCATAGTCTGTGCGGTCTGCCAACTCCTGATTCATCCGTTCCAAGTCTGCCTGCAACTGAAAAATATGTTCAAAAGCCTGTTCGGCTTCTTCCATTACAGTATGCTTGTCAGAAAGTATCATCACCTGGGGCAGGTAGCCTATCGTGACTTCTTTAGGAATGGCAATTACACCCGATGTAGGGCTTTGTAAACCAGCCAGAATTTTAAGCATGGTCGATTTGCCGGCACCGTTCTTACCCACCAGGGCTATACGGTCCTTCTTATTTATAACATAGGACACGTCCGAAAACAAGGGCGTGGCATTAAATTCTACGGTAAGTCCTTCTACTGATATCACTTTGCTAATAAATAATTGATATTGGGCTACAAAGATAGAAAATTATCCCTTAACCAGTAAGGGTTTAGGCCGTAAATTGCTGACATCTGTCAGTTCCACCCAGTAAAACGGTCATCTTCACTCTTTCGGTTCATTTGAGATATCACACTACCACTCCACATCCTCTGGTGTGAAGGGAATTTGCACTCCATTCATCGCCTTTCTATCCAAAGAACTATAACCGGGGATAGCATTGGACGCTGCTGATGAACGGGTATCTCCATTCATCATAGAAGTCCGTCCCGAAATCATACCTACAGCAACATTCAGTAACTTATCATTGTCTTTATCTCCCAAGTCAATATGCCCAAGTATCATCCGGTCATTACCTTCCAACTTCCAATCAGGAATAAAACCATCTTTATATTCAGAATTTCCCTCTGCATTGGATATTTTACAAACAATGGGATGCAGTTCATAATCATACTTATCACTTGTCAACGTAATAGATCCCACATTCTTACCCTCAGTCTGCTCTCCCAGCAAATATACTTTATAGAAAGGACGAAGCCCGTTAATCACAGCTTCGGAAGCGGAAGCCGTTCTATTACCGGTGAGTATAAACAACCGGGACAGGTTCAGATTTTCATCCGTCTTGTCCAATCGGTAAGTAACCGTTTTATCCTGTTTATCGTTATACTTCAGGTTACAGAATATTTCTCCCAAAGCAGATTTCGGAGCTAGTAATTCGGCCAACAGCTGTGCAGATGTTACTAAACCACCACCATTGTAACGGAGATCAAGAATAAACTCTTCCACTCCCTCTGCCTTAAACTCGGCAAACCGCTGACGGAGCTGTTTGTCATAAGTTGTATCTTTATCGCCATCGGGGCCGGATGTGAAATGATTGTATACCATATACCCCACCTTCTTATTTCCGGTAGACTCATCCTGATAAACCTTTGTCAGTAAAACCGGATTGTCTTCTATCAGGGCCGGAACCAGTTCCATAGAATGTGTCACAAAATTATTCCAACTATCCGAAACTGCCAGAACAACCGTTTTACTGCCCAACAGATCATATATATTACTATTATTAGTCCCCGTTCCGTTTATCTTATGTATCCAGTCACCACGTTTCAATCCCTTTTTCTCTGCCGGAGAACCAGGCAATACATAAAGTACATTGGCCGCAAACTTTGTGCCTGTATTGTCTAATTGCCAGTTCTGAAACTCAAAGCCCAAAGCAGGTTCCCCGCCCATATACGACCGTGTCGTTGTGGAAGTGGTTTTCTTTTTTATCGTAGAATAGTAATAATGTCCGCCAGACACCTGCGGATTATTCTTCCCATCTTCTTTTGACAAAAGAGAACGAAAGAATGTTTCCGGCTCAGCATTAAAATTCAGCTGCTTTTTATCGGGGATATCACTATACCAAAGATACCAGCTACGCATAGTGGCATCGATCCATTGATTGATAGCTTTATCGCTTTTATCATCATCCTTTTCACAAGAAGAGAAAGCGCACAGGAGTCCCAGCAACAGACACACCTGGCAATATGCGGAAAACTTAATCATAACTACCTTTCTTTTAGTTTGGAATATACAAGGGGCAAAGGTACAAAAAAAGGGAAAAGCTACTGCTCTCCCCTTTCCTATTTCTGTTATTTTCTGTTGATTAGAATAGTTTTGCAGGATATTCGCCGGCATCTACCAAAGCCTGAATTTTGTCTACAACACCCTGACGATCGTCAGCATATGTCACACCAAACCATTTGCTAGTGGTATCCAATACTTTCACGCGTGCAGTTCCATCGTTAATCAGCTTATTCACCATTAATGGAATAAAGTATTCCGACTTCAGGTTACTCATATTCTCTTTGAGGAAATCTTTAAAGAACTCTTCAGAATATTCAAAATAATCGGGAGTGAAACCCCACATGTTCATAGAAACCGGAGTATTGTCAGCAATCGTTTGCATCACACCGTTTTCATCTTTGAAAGATACTTTGCCATCTATGCGCTCGATAGCAGTACGTTCAACTACCGTAGTCAGGTAACCGTCTGCATTTGTCTCGCATACACCACGAGCAACAGAACCACTTTCGCTCAACGTATTACCTACACGATAGCCTACCATGCAGTAGTCATCTTTCTTTCCGCCCATCTCGCTCAGTGCAGCACCCAGTACAGCAAAGCTGTCACGACCGTAGAAGTCGTCAGCATTGATAACAGCAAATGGCTCCTTGATCACATCTTTACCCATCAGTACGGCATGGTTTGTTCCCCATGGTTTCACACGATCGGCAGGGCAAGTAAAGCCCTCGGGCAGATTATCCAGTGCCTGGAATACCAGCTCTACCGGAATATGGTTCTCATATTTACTCAGAATTTTATCGCGGAAGTCTTTCTCGAAATCTTTGCGGATGACGAAAACAACCTTGCCAAATCCACCACGAATAGCATCGTAGATAGAATAATCCATAATAGTTTCGCCGTTAGGACCCAGTCCGTCAAGTTGTTTCAATCCCCCATAGCGGCTACCCATACCGGCAGCGAGTACAAATAAAGTTGGTTTCATAACTGTGTAATATTAAAGGTTAGTAATGTCAATGTTGTGATAACGGTGCAAATGTACAACTTTTTTAGTTGAAAGTTGAAAATTGAAAGCTTATTTAGTTGACAATTGACAGTTGACTGCGCTATCACGCTGCACAGTACTTCTCCCCTCTCCATTCTCCCCTCTCCCTTCTAAAACGGGTATCCGATAGCAAAGTGTAACCCCAACTGTTTCCAAAATGCACCTCTGACATTGTAATATCCGGATTTCCCTGTATCATACGGATCATGTAAAGGAACTCCGCAATCAAGGCGGAAGATCAGAAAATCAAGATCATAACGCAATCCGGCACCTGTGCCAAGAGCTACCTGCTTCGGAAATGTTTTGAGACGAAGCTGTGCATCGGGACGCTCAGGGTCATAACGCATCAGCCACACATTTCCGGCATCCAAAAATACAGCACCATGCAGGTCTTTATAAATACGAAAGCGGTATTCGATATTTGCTTCGAGACGTATATCGCCGGTCTGGTCAAGATAAGAGAACTCACTCTTCTCGGGATGATACCCACCGGGGCCAATGCTACGTACGGTAAAGGCACGAATACTATTGGCACCACCCACATAGAACTGTTCATTATAAGGAGCTACTGTCGAGTTACCATAAGTCCAAAGAACACCTCCGGCTATACGAGCAGCAATGGCATTATTACGATCTAACTTCCAGAGATAACGATAATCTGTATTCAGTTTAAGGAACTGGGCAAACGGTGCACCCAGCAATTTCTTATTCTTCTCACTAAACGGCTGCCCGAATATACGATAAATACCAGAGGTTATATTACCAGCAGAAGTAAAAGTAGTCTGCCACCAGACAGGGTTGCGTACACTGCGAACCGAAGAGTTATCATATGTGTAGGTGTACTCCATAGCCGGAACAAACTGATCCTGCAAACTAAGTAATAACGCCTTGTTCTTTTCTGCAACTTCCTCAAAGGCTTCTGTACGATGTTGCAGCACGTTAAACGTCAGGCGGAAAGGAGTCAGCGAATGTCGGCTGGTAGGAGTCGGTTGAAAATCATACGTTGCGTTTCCACCAAAAGAAAGTAACTTATAATACTTTGCACGGTTCATCTGATCGGCATACAACTTAAAAGTAGTAGAAGCAGGGAAATCATACTCCCGTCCTCCAAAGCGAGGGAACACTACACGTGGAAACATAAGGGAAGTTGAAGCTCCTATCTCCCAACTGTTCAATAAAGAAGAGCCTTTTCCCCCTCCAGTTTGCCATTCATAAGCGCCTTTCAATTTCACATTCCAGGTTTCACCACCACCAAACACATTGTTACGGGTGACGGAAAAAGAAGCTCCCGGCCCTGTCTGATCATTACTTTTTGTAGTAACATTCAATTCCAGTTCCGCATCCAGTGGTTTGTCAAACGTAGCTTGCAGACTAACATCAAGTGTATCACAAGCCGCCGTTGTATCTCGAGGTACATATTGCATATCCATGTAGCGGAAAATTCCCAACTGTGCCAGTTTCTCTTGCACACGTTGTTGGCGATACTGACTGTAAAGACGGCTACGCTGCGAATTGCGCAAAGAGTCATTCTTCACATAAGCCTGATAATTCAGCCATCGGTAAAGCATATTGGGACGCACCTGCATCTTCTTATAATAATGTATCTTCATACCCCGGTAATCCATACTGTCATTCGGTTGCTCCCCGTTTTTACCTATCAGATAAACGGTTTTGTTTCCTACATAATACTGACGCTGTGCAGCTACAGGCAAACCCGGTACAGGGCTAAGCCGCAAACTAACATGTCCACCGGGTACAAGCGTAGTATCTGCCTGATAAGTCATATAGTCAGAACGAAAATAGAAATATCCCAGATTACGTAACAAAGTACTGATACGATTGCGCTCTTCATCCAAATCACTTACATTAAACTGCTCGCCCGGAGTAAGTAATGAACGGCGGCGCCCCCGCTCCATAATACGAAGGGTTTGCGGTGTAAAGCGACTATAATATACTGTATCAATAAAATAAGGATCACGCATCTCCACAGTATATTCCACTCTTGCTTTAAGGCTATCCTTCGGATTGACAATGGTTTGTTGCGTCACTTTCCCATTGAAATAGCCATAATCATGCAGTAAATTGGTAGCTACCTTGACGCGAATTTCCGGATTTACAGTAGAAATAAACACTGGTTTTGCAGCAAAACGATTGAATATCCATTTACCGAAACCTTTCTCGTACTTCACAAAGTCATTATATACCCACATACCGAAGGGGATAGGCAGAATACCAAATAACTTCGTTGACGGACTTTTATCCAATGCAGCCGTAACCTCACTGATAGCCGTCTCACCCACAGGAGTGGCAGAAGCATCCTTAAAAATATTTTTATTTCCCGTGTACAGCACTTCACCTTCGGGCAAATGTTTTGTAGTGGAACAGCTGAATAATGTGCCAATAAGAAAATACGCCAATATGCCAATAAAAAATAGGGATATTCCTCGTTTGCGGGTTATTCTTACTATTTTCATTTCTTCTTCTTTTTAAAAATAAACAATTCACTCAGACGGTCCATCTTCTTACGAAGTACAAGGCCAATACCGGTCTCAGTTATCTCACCTTCAAAAACACTTTCATAGTTCTTGTTGTGGAACAGGCGGATATAACGTGTCCCCGATTGATCCAGACGATACTCCAGAGAGATGTTGTCAATAAACGATTCTACATCATTGGTAGCATTGGCTCCGGTAGAAACTTTACCTCCCAACACAATCTGGAAACGGTCATTAAAGAGGCGCTGTGAGTAACGGAAACTATAATCCGTCCGCTTACCACCGGCATCCGAATCATCATGGTCTTCGACACCAAACGACAGACTGGCATTCTTCATATTTCCGGTAAGAGCATTAATCTGACTGGCAAGTACCGAGTTCAGGGCAGCTCCCATATTCAGGTTCATGCCACCGCCACTACCCGAATCGGCAAGGAATATACCTGTAGCCAACATTGCCACGGCCTGTTTGCTACGTTCGTCCGGTCCCATTCCCGCCAATTGATTTTGTACCGAAGCATCATCGGGTGCATCTATTTCAAAGGCTAATGAAAGATTGTCAAGGCGATTCTTTACAACAATAGAAATATCAAAGTTCACCATTCGCGATGTTCCATCCTCCTGCGACACAGAAGCCCGCATACGTTCCGTAGCCCGGAAATTCAGCAAAGGATCCATCGGATTACCCGTCCAGTCCACATAACTGCCGTTCTGTATCTGGAACTCTTTCAACGGAATAACCGGAAGAGCATATTTCATCATACCTCCGGAAAGGGTATAGCGCCCGGTAAGGGTAAGATCTCCCTGTGGCGTATATTGCAAAGACAAATCACCTCCACCTTCAAGCTCAACACGGCTGCTACGGTCTGCACTTAAATCGGCCTTCAAACGGACAGCCGGATCTATGTGTACAGTCATTATCATATCCAGCCCGCCCAGAGAAAGGGTCGGGACTTCTTCTTTATTTAAAGAAGTAGTATCTGCAAACGAAGTGAAAGTCACCAGATCACTCAGCCGGTCCTGTACTGTGAGTGGAGAGTCAGTAAGTACATAGGTAACATCCGTATTGCCCAGCAAATTCACATTACCACGCATCATAAGTGCCTCCAACGGACCACGTACCGTAGCATCAAAGTCAACAAACACCTTACCATAGACCATACTTTCCTTCGTCCGTTTGGCATTGAGCAATGTATAGTTCTCAGCAAACAGTTTCAGGTTTGCCATCGGACGGCTCATATCGCGAAAGTCTACATAACCGTCAATACTGAACGGATTCTTGCTGGTAGTATAAATAGCGAATTTATCAAATACGATGCGATTATTCTGTACTTGTATCGGACGGTTATCAAATGTAAACCGGGCATCTGCCTGGCGTACATAAACAGAAACACTATCCAGTGATAATCCACCATTTATCAATGGAGTATCAGTATATCCCGTAATATGCAAATCACCATCCATATCACCGGAAAGAGTTACCATCTGATCGGGTACAAACACATTGGCAATAGTAAGCGGAAAGTGCTCAAGTGTGGAGTTTACCACAATACTGTCTTTCCCGGAAATGGTAGGATACAATGCTCCGTCAGCAACCATAATCTCCGTACCTTCATGTGTCAAGTACGTATTAACATACTGCTTGCCAGCCTCACCCGGAAGCCAGGTAGCCCCCAAAGAAACATCGCCAATACGTTGACGCTCGTAAGTCAGTTCATCAATACTGGCCTCAGCAGAGAGCTCCAGTGAGTGTTCCGTTTGTATATAGTGGGCCTCGGCAGAAAGTAACCCGGTAATTTCGGGCATATACGGCAAGATACTGAATAGTTCATCCAGCCGGATACGACGCAACTCGACATCCATATTCTGTAACGAAACAGTATCACTTGGCAGAGACTGCATCCGGATCCCCATTCCTTCACTATCCTGCATATCCACATTAGCATAAACACGCATATTATTATGTAGATAAATCCAGTTGTGACGCTCCTCAAAGCGAAACTTATGGAAAGCAATAATAGGCTCCTCCGGTATCAGGGTCAGGGCAATTCCGTTCCCTTTACCACGACCGCCATAAAGAGGCTTGGCATTGACTCCGAAAAGCAGTCCGGTTTTTCCTTTATCATTAATATATTGTGCGGTCAACTCGGCATCCTTGTCACGTATTTCTCCTGTAAGAATCGATTTAAAAGAGATTTGCGGATTCTTCGGTCCATTGATTACCCCGCCATACAAATTAATATGGCTTGTATCTTGCTTCAAAGTCAGAAATATAGTATCAAGTTGCAAGGTATCTATCTTGAGTGCATGAAGAGAAGCCTTACCATTAATTCCCCAATCGGGTGCACAGCCTATTTTGACAGAAGCATCCTGATACGATATTTTTTGTGTGGCAAGATACCATGCCATCGGATTGTTGCGTCCTGCCGAGAAAGAAAAGATTGCGGTAGGCAATGCTTTACGCAACTCTGCATGATCCAATTCTTTATTATCCAGTTGCCTCATCAGTATATCTGCAAAATGAGTAGACTGGCGAATCAAAGGTTCTAATCCGGCACGAGCACTAAGGTTCAGTTTCAAGTCACCGGAAGTAAGATGAGTAAACACACGTTCCTTGCGAACTTCTCCGGTAAACTGAAAAGCCAACATTTTTTCCGGATCTTTCCCCAAACTGATACCTAATAGTTTTTCAGTATCGAGAGAAGTAACATCCAACTCTACTTTTCCATCCGGATAACGATGGGCTAAATGATATTCCGCATCGGCTTTCATCTTCAGCAGAGCATTGTCACTGGTCAGTTGCGCCGTAGCAACAGCGTTCTTAAGAGCTCCCGAAAGCTCAACACCTGAAATCTTATAATCGGCATAATGTAATTTATCTACAGATGCATTGACTGTAGCAACAGACCGATAAGAAGTAAAGTCCAGTCCACGTCCGCGGGCAGAGAGAGAGGTGGTCAGTTCATAGATAGAATCATGCGGAAGAAAATGATTCACCTGCAGATCTTCAATTTTCAAATCAGCACTGTATACTTCGGTATTTGTATTAAGATTGGCAGTAAGATTCAACCTGCCTTCTTTTTCTTTCAGCTGCAAACGAGCATCATACTTAGATCCCTCCATCCCCAGACGAGCATTGAGCAACATACTATCCGGAATAGCCAGAGGCGCTCCGGGTTTCATATCTGCCAACGCTGTCAGGAAGTTTAGGTTTCCGGTTCGCATCTTCAGATCAATAGCAGCAGAGCGAGTGACACTATCCATCAGGTTATATAGTTCTCCGCCACCATCCAGTGAAAAAGCACCGGGCAAATCAATCTTAAAGCGGGAAATCTGCATTGATTTCAGGTTTCCTTCTGTACCCGCCTGAACAACAAGCGGACGGAAGGGATAAGCCTCTTTAAACGCATCGGGTAATCCGCCGGCAAACAAAAGTACATCCTGTTTGCCTATAATAGCATTGAAACGAGCTGTCAAACGCCCTGTAGTAGGAATATTTACCAATTCCCAATACGTCTGAGCAGTTAGATTCATTTCTGAATGGGGAGTGAGCAAACGGAAATAAGGTACACGAATCAACGTACTATCAGCAAAGACACGTCCTGTGAGAGAAGTGACACTAAGTCCCGAACGCTCATTCATAGAGAATTCACGAATGACTGCGTTCATATTACGCCCCCGGTAGAGAACAGAATCGATGCCGATACGAATATCACGCAAAGCGATATGCGAAGGATCAAACCCATCGGCAGGCAAGGTACTCCCTGTATCATAATTGACCGAAGCTCCTGTCAGCAAAAAAGACCGCAAACCATAAAACTGCTGTTTAAGGTCAGCAGACACATCATTGACACTCGCCTCATCTACATGAGCAGCCATACGCATAGAATCAGCAGGAAGTTGCATACTGAAAGAGACATTTTTCAGATTAAGTGCATGAAGGTTTACTTTCCAGTTGACAGGTGCCGAAGCTGTGTCCGTTTTTTCCGTAGTAGTGGTATCTGTGAGAATAAGTCCAATATGAGTATCTGAAAGCTCTGCACGATTTATAACAGCTGCCTCGTTAGTAAGGTCTACACCATGGCTTTCGAGGAAGAAACGTCCCAGTACACCACGAATCTGCATACCTTCTATCAGGTTAGCCGAATTGACAGCTACACGCTGAATTGTAATATCATCCACCTCTATTTTCCCTTTAAACAAGGGCATAGCCTGTACATGTACATTGAGACTGGCCAATGTGAGTAAAGTGTCCGGAGTCTGTATGACTTCTACATCCCGTACCAACAGGTTTAACGGGAAACGAAGATCAATACGTCCGACATTAATTTGCATGCCGGTAGCCTGAGATGCATATGCAGTAGCCTGCTTCCGTAGAAAATTCTGTACGGGAGGCACATAAAGTAGTATCATTAGTACTACAAAAAGTAGTATAGGAGTGAGTAGAATCCAACTCACCCATTTTATCCATTTTCGTTTCATCAAGCGTGTTTCAATACTTTAAAGAGATACAAAGTAAACAAATAAATCCGTGAAAAAGATTTAGGAGTTTAATAAATACTTCCTTGCCTCCTCTACAACTAACCATAGCAAAGGCAATACAGCCTCTGTTTTTTGTTTCACTTCATCAGAAATGTCCTCATCGCGACGAGCTTCCAGCCAAGACAGTAACGGCACTATATTTCCTGCGCCTATCAAAGTCAGTAACGGAAGCAATTTGTGCGACATACCAGCAATACCAGCCATATCTTCATCCTCCAATGCCTTCTTCATCCGGCCAATATTTTTCTCGGTTTCTTCTATAAAGGAAGAAATAATAGAACGTGTAGCCTCCGGTTCGTATTCAGAAAAGGCGGCAAGAGCTTTGAAATTCAGAGAATTGACAGTTAGAGAATTGACAGTTGACAATTGACAATTGACAGTGGGCTGCGCTACTGTACTCCATACTAATGGCTTCTCCTTCACTATCAATTGTCCACTGTCAACTCTCAACTGTCCACTGTCCACTGTCAATTGTCCACTGTCCACTGTCAACTGTCCACTGTCAACTGTCAATTGTCCACTGTCAATTGTCAATTGAATAAGCTCTTTCACCGTAAATGGTTTATGCAGACAGCCGGCAAAGCCATGTTCCAGGAACTCGGCTTCATTCATATCGCTACGGGCTGTAACCGCTATAATCGGAATTGTTTTTGCCTGGGGGATATTGGAAGCACGAAGTAACTTCAACAGATCAAAACCATTAATTGCGGGCATCTGGACATCTGTAAGTAATACATCAAAATGATTCTCACGAAGTTGCTCTGTTAACTCGTCAAGTTGCTCACAACAAGTAGCATGAATACCCTGCTGCTCAAGCATGGCAGCAGTGAGTGTCAACTGTATTTTATCATCATCGATAAGCAGAATCTTTGTTGCAGGAACCAGAAGTTGTGGTCCTTCATCCTCTTCGGCAACAGGAACAGTATCAGTCTTATTTATTGCAGTTTGTTTTTTATCCTTATCGTCTGCTATGGCTTTACCTACGGGGAATAATGGCAGAATCACTGTAAATGTGCTCCCTTCACCTACTACACTCCGTACATCAATTGTGCCTTCAAGCAAAGTAACCAGTTTGTGCACAATAGAAAGCCCAAGTCCAAAACCTTCTTCACCTTGTGCACCGGGGAGTCGGGTAAACTCCTGAAAAATACGTTCCCGGTCTTTGGCAGCCATCCCCTTACCGGTATCCGTTACATCAATGTGCAAACGAGAGGAAGAATAGCTTACTGAGAGCGTAATCTCTCCTTTGGAAGTAAACTTCACAGCATTGGAAAGCAGGTTGTTCACAATCTGACGAATGCGAAGCGGATCACTGATAAAACGGTCATCAAGTTCCGAAGCGATATTAGAATGTAGCACAAGACCTTTGGCTACAGTAAGAGGTTCAAAGCTAATACGAATTTCTTCAAAAAGCTGTGAGGGATTGAAAGTAACACGATTGACTTCCGCTTTATTCAAGTCGAGACGATGGAAATCGAGCAAGTCACTGACCAGTTTCAACAGATGCTGTGAAGAACTCTTCATATTATCCAGATAGAAACGCTGACGTTCATCTTCCGTAAGACGAACCAGCAAATCGGTATAACCTATGATAGATCCAAGAGGTGCTTTAAAATCGTGAGTAATAGCAAGCATTAATTTTTCACGGGCCTCCAGCAGATCTTCGGCACGACGGTTCGCGTCTTCCAACTCCGCCCGATAACGGTTACTCCGAGTTATATCTTTCCAGATCAATATAAGAAAAAGGGCAGAAAGCAACACGGCACCTACAGCAATCCCTCCAATGGTACGGGCAGAACGTTGACGAATATCCTGCTCCTTCTGGGCATTGAGTTGTGCGCGTAACACAACATTCTGTTCATACTCTTTCACCAGACTATCAATACGGGCCGTCAGTTGTGTATCGAGGCGGCGGAATTGCACATTTCTCCGCCGGATAGTGGTTTTCTTCTTTGCCCGCTTCTGCTCGCTGGCGGTACGAATCTTCTGATGTAATGAATCGGCAGGATTGTAAGCTTCAAGAATCGTATCGGTAGCAAACTCTTGTGAGGTGTTTACCAATACGGCAGTATCTTGTTTGGAGGGAACGAAAGCCTCGGCCAGCCTCTTAAAAAAACCCTTCTTCTTAGGTTTGGTAATAAGAGAATCACGGGTGGTAATTACGCGATGTTGCACACGTTGTTGAGTGACAACCGAATCCTGTTCAGCTATAATTTCTTCAATCTCTCTGGCGGACAGAAGACTATCATTAGCCTCACTCAACACACGAAGCATCCGGATCGTATTCTGATCTTTTTCACGCAACAGCACCAACAGACTATCCGTCATTAGACTTTGTTGATCGTCTGAAGCCGAAAGGGTCTCCATCTCCCGGTGAACAAACACAAGAGAAAAGAGTAATATTGCCAGCAGAAGAGAGTATCCAATGGCAATCTTTACTTTGGTAAAACGCGAAGGAGTCATATTAAATAATTATTTAATGTGCCAATATCCCAATGTGCCAATTGGCTGCGCTATGATACCACATGGTAATTGGCACATTGGCGTATTGGCACATTATTTCGTTTTGTAGTAGAATCGCCACCACAGCATAATACCCGCACTGGTCAATCCAAAAGGAAAAGCCATCCACACCCCGGTAATACCCCAGTTAAGAACGAATCCACAGAAATAACCTACTGGCAAAGATATCATAAAATAGGCAATAAATGCTATGAGCATCATCGGTTTCACATCCGAAATACCACGCAAAGCATTGGCAAAGTTTATTTGCATGCCATCACCAAGCTGATAAACAAGCATCGGGATGATCAGCATTACAACCATAGCAGATACCTCCTCATTGTCTGTGAACCATCCTCCCAGATAATTGCGGCATAAAAACACAATGCCGCCCAGTACCACCGCCATTGCCATAATCAACTGAAAACCGGCATAAGCAGAACGGCGCACATTAACAATATCATCCTGTCCTTTAAAATTGCTGACACGTACCGCAACAGCAGCTCCCATGCCATAGAACATCATAAACGTAAACTGAGAAATAGCACACATTATCTGGTGTGAAGCCAGTGCAATGGTACCCAGCCAGCCTATCATCACAGCACTCAAACTAAAAGAAGCTGTTTCCATTCCCATTTGGAAAGCAACAGGCCACCCTAAGGCATTGAGGCGGATAAACATTTGCCGTGACCATCCTAAACGGAAAAATCCTACTTTATAACGCAGGAAACGACGGCTATTGAAAAATATCACAGTAAATACAATCACCATTACGATGCGGGAAAACAAAGTACTAATACCTGCACCCAGCAATCCTAATTCCGGAAAACCGATCTTACCGTTAATCAGGATATAGTTCCCGATAATATTCAGAACATTACCACCCAACAATATCCACATCGCAGTTTTAGTATCGGTAATACCATCTGTAAACTGCTTAAAGCCATTGAAAAGCAATACAAATACAAGGGAAATGAGCAATACTATGTAATAAGGCTTAATCAGTGGAAGCAATTCGTCAGGCTGTCCTAACCGTTCTATATTCAAAAACAAAATCCCCATTATCAGTGTCAGCAACAAACCAACAAGCAGATTTGCCAGCAGGCTACAGCGCAAAGCCTGACCAACAGGTGCAAATTTCTTATTTCCATATAAACTTCCCACAATGGGGGTCAATCCATAGGAAAAACCTGTACTGAAAATAATAGCCAGGTTAAATACATTATTTACAAAGGAGGCAGCTCCCAGTTCACTGGTGCTATGATGCCCGATCATCAGCGTGTCAGCAAATCCAAGGATAATGACTCCCACCTGTCCGATAACGATGGGTAATCCCAGGAGAAACAACGCTTTGTAATGCCCCTTGTAGGTTTCATAGAAGTTTCTTAATCTCATGAAAGTAGTGATTAGTGATCAACAATAAGTAATGAGTAGTTAGTGATGAGTGATAAGTGAGTAGAAAAAAGTATGGATATTAAAGGCTACAACCTATAGCGCAGCCCGCTAATCACCCATCACTACTCACTTATCACTAACTCACTAATCACTACTCACTCTTTTATAATACAATACCACTCCGTTAGTCTTGTCAAAAGCTGCTTGTGCTACAGTTTGCAATTGCCCGGCAGTTACAGCCCGATAACGTTCTACCTCTCTTTCCATATCTTCAGCCTCTCCATTCAGCTCGAACCAGGCAAGATTAGTAGCTACATTCAGATAATTGATATTACCAAATATCTGAGTAGACTCAAATTTATTTTTTACTTTTTCCAGCTCTTGTGCAGCGATTGCTTCATTCTGCAGTATCTTTAACTCTTCACGCACCGCAGCTTCCGCCTCTTCCAGTGACACACCCGCTGAAGGTTTACCGGATATATGAAACAATCCGGCATCTATCGAGCCCGAAATAGATGCGTCAATACTGGAAAACAGCTGCTTCTCCTGTACCAGATGTTGATTCAGACGACTGGAACGTCCATTGCTCAGAATATCTGACAAGATGTCAAATGCATAATAGTCAGGATGAGCGCGTTCACACATATGAAATGCCATAAAGAGTGCATCAAGAGGAACATTGCGTTCTACCGTTAAACGCCGCTCTTCTGTTTGTACAGGTTCCTGCGGCAACCGGCGTATCGGAACATCCCTGCACGGAATAGTTCCAAACCACTTCTCGGTAAGGTCCACTGTCTCTTCAAAGGAGATATTTCCGGTTACAGCAAGTACTGCATTATTGGGCGCATAGAATCGGAAAAAGAAATCTTTCACCTCGCCCAACGTGGCATTAGCGATGTGTGACAATTCTTTACCGATAGTAGGCCATTGATAAGGATGCTCTTTATAAGCAAGCGGACGCAACAGATGCCCCACATCGCCATAAGGCTGATTGAGACAACGTTGTTTAAATTCCTCCATTACCACTCCCCGCTGAACTTCCAGACTACGTTCATTAAAATCAAGACTCAACATGCGATCGGACTCCAACCAGAAACCTGTTTCTACATTCTGGCGGGGAACGGTAAGATAATAATTAGTGATGTCATTATTTGTCCAGGCATTATTTTCCCCGCCGGCAAGTTGAAGCGGAGCATCATAATCGGGGATATTCACTGAACCACCAAACATAAGATGCTCAAAAAGATGAGCAAACCCTGTATGTTCGGGATGTTCGTCTCTCGCTCCTACATTATATAATATATTAAGAGCTACCATCTGGGTACTATCATCCTGTGAGTGCACCAGCCTCAGCCCATTGGCTAAAATATGCCTGTTTATCTTTAACATCTTAATCTAATACAGATACTTTAATAATTTTCACATCATCTTCCGGACGGTCACTACGGTCAGTCTTCACATTCTGTATCTTGTCTACAATATCCATACCGTCAACGACCTCACCAAACACTGTGTATTCACCATCCAGATGAGGAGTGCCACCTACAGTAGTATAAGCTTCTATCTGTTCTTTAGTAAAATGAAATTCCGGCTGCTTAGCTGCTTCTTCCTGGGCCTGTGCAAACAATTTTTCCTGCAAATCGTACAATCCATCCTCATCATTGGCTTTACGCATCTTATAAATTTCCTTCATATGTTTCTGCGCCAACCCATTAAAAATATTAGTCAGTTTGTTTTCGTTCATCTGCTGCTCCATACCCAGTAAAGTAGAATCATTGTATACCTTTCCGGTTACAATATAGAACTGGCAACCGGACGACTCCTTATTCGGATTCACATTGTCTCCCTGACGAGCTGCCGATAAAGCACCTTTTTTATGGAAATATTTCGGATAAACAAACTCAGCAGGAATGGTATATCCAACATCACCGGCACCCAGCATTTTACCCTTCGGAGCATTCTTGGAATCCGGATCACCGGCCTGCACCATAAAATCTTTTATCACACGGTGGAACAGTGTACCGTTGTACATACCTTCTTTAGCCAGTTTAATAAAATTATCTCTGTGCTTCGGAGTTTCATTGTAAAGTTTCACTTTAATATCTCCAAGCGAAGTTTCAATCTTCAACATTGTTTCTTTCTGATTTTCCATATCTACATTTTTCTTTTGACCTGGTTTACAAGAAGCTACAGCTCCACAAACCAATATTGTTAATAGTATCAATAAATTCCTTTTCATAACGCTTTCAATTAATTTAAGTTTGCAAATATACGATTTTCGTCTAAAACCTCTTACCTTTGTAACTCACAAAATGGCTAAAGATAATATCATGAAATCCATATTAATAGTTGAAGATGATATAACCTTCGGCATGATGCTGAAAACCTGGTTAGGGAAAAAAGGATTTGAGGTGAACTCGGCAAGTAACATTGCCCGGGCAAAGAAATGTATCGAAGCACAAATGCCCGACTTAATTCTCTCCGATCTCCGCCTGCCCGATCAGGACGGTATCCATTTATTAAAATGGATGAATGAACAGCATATGGATATCCCGTTGATTATCATGACCGGATATGCAGATATACAGTCGGCAGTCCAGGCCATCAAACTGGGTGCACGGGACTATATAGCCAAACCGGTGAATCCGGAAGAACTTCTCAAAAAAATGTCCGAAGCCTTACAAGGCAAAGAAAATGGGAAACCTTTATCCGCCAAAAGCCAACACTCAGTTACCCCTGACCCAAAACATGCTTATCTGGAAGGTGAAAGTGATGCCGCCAAGCAATTATATAATTATGTGGGGCTGGTAGCACCAACCAATATGTCTGTTCTTATTAATGGTGCCAGTGGAACAGGAAAAGAGTATATAGCCCATCGTATCCACCAACTCAGTAAACGAGCTGATAAACCTTTTATAGCCATCGACTGCGGTTCCATTCCCAAAGAACTGGCAGCTTCGGAGTTTTTTGGTCACATAAAAGGTTCTTTTACCGGTGCACTAACAGACAAGACCGGTGCTTTCGTAGCCGCCAATGGTGGTACTATCTTCCTTGATGAGATAGGCAACCTCAGCTACGAGGTACAGATACAGTTACTCCGTGCCCTTCAGGAACGCAAAATACGCCCGCTGGGGTCTACACAAGAAATTACAGTAGACATTCGTCTCGTTTCTGCTACCAATGAGAATCTGGAACTGGCAATAGAAAAAGGAAGTTTCCGCCAGGATCTGTATCATCGTATCAATGAGTTTACGTTACGAATGCCAACTCTTAAAGAACGTGGAGAAGATATTTTATTATTCGCCAATTTCTTCCTCGATCAGGCCAACAGAGAGTTAGACAAACAACTGATCGGATTCGATGCCAAAGCCTCGCGAATGTTACTCGATTATCATTGGCCGGGTAATTTACGGCAAATGAAAAACATTATCAAACGGGCAACTTTACTAGCACAAGGAAGCTTCATTACTCCCGTTGAGTTAGGTACAGATCTGCTTGAAATATCTTCCACTCCGTCTAATATTTCTTTAAAGAATGAAGAAACGGAAAAAGAACATATCCTTGAAGCACTAAGACAGACAGGTAACAACAAAAGTAAAGCGGCACAACTGCTGGATATTGACAGAAAAACGCTCTATAATAAACTCAAACTCTACGGGATCGACTTATAATAAAAAGGTGTGGATTATTTCCACACCTTTCTTCTACACCCCACACACATTTCCACACTTTTCTACACGCTCCAAAAGCAGAATAAGCAAACAAACATCTATATACAAGGCACTTACAGGAGTACATATATTTTTTGGCACATCCTTTGAACTTATATAACCGTAAGCGTTCAGTAACAAAGCCCCAACGATACAAATAACTTAAAAATATATAGTCATGAAAAAATCAGTATTAGTAGTAGCAATGTTTATGTTTGTTTGTGGTGGTTCAATCTTTGCAATGGCTCAGGATCCTGTTAAGACTCAGCCTGCAACTGAAAAAACAGAAAGCACAGAGGAAACAACAACTTCTGAGCCTGCAAAGGAAGAACCCAAAGCTGAAGAGCCTAAAACAGATGTACCTGTCGCAGAAGCTCCGGCACAGGACGCTCCGACAACAGAAACTCCTGCTGCTGAATAAGATATAAAACCTAACCAACCTTAACACGAGAGAATTGAAATCAATTAAAAGATTACTTCTTTAAAGCAAAGAAATTATGAAAAAGTTAGTATTAGTAGTAGCAATGTTTATGTTTGTTTGTGGTGGTTCAGCCTTTGCATTGGCTCAAGATCCTGTTAAAACTCAGCCTGCAACTGAAAAAACAGAAAGCACAGAGGAAACAACAACTTCTGAGCCTGCAAAGGAAGAACCTAAAGCTGAAGAGCCTAAAGCAGAAGAACCGGCCCAAAATGCTCCGGCTACTGACGCCCCCGCTTCAACAGAAACTCCTGCTCAGTCTGCCGAATAATAGTAAGCACACTACCATAAAAAGCCATCCCTGCTTCGTCTATTCCGGGGATGGCTTTTTTGTATACCCAAAGTATACACTCTTTATACACTAAAGTATACTTGCTTAGGATACTGTATATCATTATTATACACAGCATAAAGCCCTATATCTGCTACAAAAACACCCAGATGTTCTGACAGATAACACCCGGATGTTCTACATCAAAACATCCGGGTGTTTTCAGCAAGAACATGGGGATGTTTTTACTATTAAACCTTTGAATTATCTCTGGTTGAAAGCTATTACTTTACTACCCGAAAGTGTACTGTTAATAATAAGATAAAGGTAGCAATCTATTGAAGGGATTCATACAAACGATTATATCAGAACATCTCAAACCCATTCCACAAACTTCCTGCAGGAACAGGAGCATCCAACTCTATCAATTCCTTAGACACAGGATGTATAAATTGCACATGCCGTGCATGCAGACAAATACTGCCATCGGGATTGGAACGTGGCGAACCATATTTCAAATCCCCCTTTATGGGACACCCCATCTTAGCAAGTTGGCAACGAATCTGATGATGACGCCCGGTTTTGAGATCAACCTCCAGAAGAAAATAATTCTGTGACCGACCTATAAGCCGATAGTGAAGAATCGCCTTCTTACTATTAGGTACTTCTTTATCATAAGCATAACTCTTATTCTGCTTTTCATTGCGCACCAGATAATGAACTAATTCACCTTCCGGTTCCTTCGGAGCGTCTTTCACAATGGCCCAATAAGTTTTCTTCACTTCACTATTTTTGAACATTTCATTCAAACGGGGAAGTGCTTTACTGGTTTTGGCAAAAATAACAAGACCGCTTACGGGGCGGTCCAGCCGGTGAGTAACACCGATGAAGACATTGCCGGGCTTTGCATATTTCTCTTTTAAATACTGTTTTACAGTTTCGGAAAGAGGCGTATCACCCGTTTTATCTCCCTGAACGATCTCGGAAGCGGTCTTATTGACTACTATAATGTGATTGTCTTCGTATATGACGGTCATACCGAAGAATTACATATTCATACCACCATCTACCTGAATCACCTGACCAGATACATAAGCAGACATATCAGAAGCCAGGAATGTAGCAATGTTAGCCACATCTTCGGGTGTACCACCACGACGCAAAGGAATCTTCTTTGCCCATTCTGTCTTTACCTCCTCAGACAAAGCAGCAGTCATGTCTGTAATAATAAAGCCCGGAGCAATGGCATTGGCACGGATACCACGAGAGCCCAATTCCTGTGCAATAGATTTAGCCAAACCAATCATACCTGCTTTTGAAGCAGAATAGTTAGCCTGTCCTGCATTTCCGTGAACACCCACTACAGAAGCCATATTGATAATGCTACCAGCTTTCTGACGCATCATAATCGGTGTACAAGCATGGATAAAGTTGAATGCAGATTTCAAATTGACATTGATAACCATATCCCACTGCTGTTCGCTCATACGCATCATCAAGCCGTCACGTGTAATACCTGCATTATTTACCAGAATATCAATACGTCCAAAATCCTTATGAATATCTGCTACTACTTTTGCAGTATCTTCAAAATTAGCAGCATTTGAAGCATATCCTTTAGCTTTCACGCCCATTGCTTCTATTTCTTTGGCTGTATTTTCTGCATTTTCGTCAATCACAAGATCAGTGAATGCGATATTTGCTCCTTCTGAAGCGAATTTTAAAGCGATAGCCTTACCAATACCACGAGCAGCACCCGTTACAATGGCTGTCTTTCCATCTAATAATCCCATACTAAATTGATTTTAATTAAATTTCTGTTCTATGAAGTGCGCCAAACACAATGTTGGCTACATATTTTTTCCGGGTTTCCATATCCAGATTAGCTCCTATATGCCCACGGATATAAGGGACTTCTATCCCCTTCACACAATAATGCACCAACGAAGCAGTCATGTCAACATCATCGATATGAAAAACTCCTTTATCTTTACCTTCCTGCAATACCCCCTTGAAAAGTACCATCTCCTTTGCATCAAACTTCTTACGCACTTTTTCAACTCTCCATATATCCCGGAAAAAGTTAGCACGCAACGTCCCATTACGATACACCACCTCTTTCACCGCATCCAACCGTGTATAAATCATCTCAATGATTTTCTTGTCAGGTGAAATATTCTTCTCAGCCACACGTTTCATCATATCCGAGAGTATATCCAACTCAGACTCAACGACCGCCAAATAGATTTCGTCCTTACTCTTAAAATAGGTATAGAGGGTTCTCCTGCCTTTTTTTGAAGCGAGGGCAATATCATTCATTGTGGTATTCTCCACTCCCATCTTCGCAAAAAGCTGACGGGCGACGTCTACTAATCTGGCTTTCGTTTTTGATACGGTCATAGGTTATAATTGCACATTGCTGAATAATTTGAGCAAAAGTAATTCTTTTCTTTCTACCCTACAAGAAAAATACGAGATTATTAACATTTGTATATTAATATATGCCAAGAAAAAATCTCTCATATACCTTGTTCATTATCAATACAATAAACGGGTATTGGGATTTTTTTAGAAAAATAATTCAGAAATAATTTGCTTATTCAATCAAAAGCCGTACCTTTGCACTCAGAAAACATCGCGGAGTGGAGCAGTTGGTAGCTCGTTGGGCTCATAACCCAAAGGTCATTCGTTCGAGTCGGATCTCCGCAACTTACAGAAAGAGAAGCAATTGCTTCTCTTTTTTTATATCCGAGAATCACTATCCAGTTCTATCCCGGAAGCGATACAAAGATGAGGCTGGTCCGGAAAAACGGATCAGCCTCATCTTTTCAGAAAATAAATACAATGTTATCCTAATTACTCCTGAAGCAAGACACGGGCTTCAGTTTTTAAAGTGACTCTCAATTCTGCATCTTTATTCCGGGGAATCCAAAACATCTGACGACACTCTCCCTGGGGAAGTTCACACCGATGTTTATAGTCGCCGCTCAAGTATTCCGTATCAATATCACTCTTCTCTACTCTCCAATTTTTCATCCCATTCAGATTAATGTGCAGATCCCGGATTGTACTCCGGTATACATCGAAGGATCCTGAAAAGACCTCCGTATTCAATGCACGAAATCTACAGGAATCAACTAAAAATGACTGAAACATGGTCCGGACAGAAAGGCTGTCCAATGTTAAATTGGAGAGGGCAACACCCAATCCGCCCACATGATTGTAAATGAGGTTCAAGGTTGAATCTGCTTCCAGATTAAATTTCAATCCACGGGTGGGCAATTCATATTCGCCCTTTTTATCTGAGAACAGTTTTTCATCGTAACGGAAAGAGACGAACAAGGTGTCCTTTTCACGTTCAACCGTAAAGTATTTGGAAGCTCCTTTGGGATAAGAGAACGTCTTAGTCTCCCCCTGTCCAGGTTTTACCCACAATCTGCCCAACAATGGGATGTACACATTCTCCTTATCGAGTCTAAACTTTACGGTGTGAATGCCTGTCGCATCCATCGACACGGATTCCGGGAAGAGTTCTTTGTCCTCCTTTGGCTTGTTGCCGGCTACTGAGGCATAAAAGACAAAGGCTAATAATACCAGCAGTCCCAATACTAATATTCCTATAAGTATATAAGTTGTACGTTTCATAAATCAGATTTTGTTTTTAGTGTTGTTGTTTACTGTACTCCCGGTACATTTCTGCTATCTCATCTGCCGAAATGCCAAGTGTATAAAGTTGTTTGAAGAAATAATCCAGCTCCTCTTTCAAAAATGTCTTTCGCCGAAGAGAGAGAATCTTCTTCTTTGCACCTACAGAGACAAAATAGCCAATACCACGTTTATTGTAAATCACCTCCTGTGACTGGAGATAATCAAATGAACGCATGGCCGTATTGGCATTTACCTCCACAATAGCCGCATATTCTCTGACGGAAGGAATACGTTCCTCCTCTTTGTACTGTCCGAGAAGTATCTCGTCACAGATTCTATCTGCTATCTGTAGATAAATTGCTTTAGCTTCTTTAAAATTCATAAGTCAGGAGTTTGTTACATTCTATTAATAATTTCAGCCTCTTTAAAACGGAAATAGGCAAGTATCCAGTTCATCAGTGTAAAGAAGACTATTATAGCTGATAATATAAAATACTCTGTACGTTCCGTTTTATAAATACCAGAGTAATCGCCATTCTTTTCAAGAACCAGATTAGCCACTCCCATAGTGACTGATACATAGAAAATCGTTATTATCACTCCGGCTACAAAGGTTTTTAAGAAAGCATTCTTGGGCCAGATAGAACTACCCAGCACAAAACAAGACTGGAAAAAGAAATATCCTCCAATAATCAACATAAAATCTTTCAACGTACGGGTTAATGTATAATAAGGGACATTTCCTCCGACACAATGTGACAATGGAACCGGTGCAATAGTATCTATATCCGGATATTTCAGTGTATAAACCAATACTCTGGTATAATCGGCCAATTTATAAGCTATAAGAAAAACAATTAAAAAAACAACAGTAGAAACCAGCCAACGTGAAATATACTTTTCAAAAGGAGTGGCAGGAGTCATTAATACAGAAAGGCGGCTTGTCTTTGTTTTCATCTTTTCCATGGTAAAGGAAGCGCTCAGGCAGCCAAACGTCCAAAGTCCCCACATCAGAAGAGGCAAAAGAAATCTCCAGGCAGGATCAGTGTCTCCATAGCCTCCACCCCGATACTGAAAGTAACCGTTCCAAATCATAATAAGCGCCATCACTCCGTACATCAACACAATACGAAGCACATTTGATCTCCAATTCTCTACCATATCTTTACGGCAAAGATTCATAAAGCGGGGCATACTGAAAAAAGTATCTTTTATCATAACTCATTTGTTTTTGTATGAAACAATTTTGCAATTTCCTGTGGCACAGATAAAGTAGCATTAAAAAGTAACTCGAGATTTATATCAGACTCTTCTCCCTCTGTGTTAGGCAATATCATCACATTGCCCTGTATGGAGGGTGAAGCAAATAGGGCCATTTCTGCCAACTCGCGATTATCGCTCTCCAGAAATAACAATTTCTCGCAGATGTTTGCCGTAGACTCATCAAGCAATACACGGCTATTATCCATAATCAAAACATGATCGAGAATTTTATCAATGTCGCGTACCTGATGTGTGGAAATAATAATTGTTTTATCATCCGTCATACCTGAAGCTATAAATTTACGGAACTGGCTCTTCCCCGGAATATCGAGTCCATTGGTCGGTTCATCCATCAGCAATAAAGAGGTATTTGTAGCAAGAGCAAAGCTCATGAACACTTTCTTTTTCTGCCCCATAGAAAGAGCCCCCAGATTGATATCCATGTCCATGTCAAAGTAATGAAGGTATTTCACCATGTCCTCCTTACTGAAACGAGGGTAAAACGGACTGTTCAGTTCAACATAACTAACCAAAGAGACTGCCGGCAATTCAAACTCTTCGGGAACAAGAAACATATCTTGTAAAGTCACCGGCAGACGGCGGCGAACGTCTGTATCATGATATAAAACCCGTCCGCTTTTAGGAGTAAGCAGACCAGTCATCAAATAGAGAAGTGTGGATTTACCCGCACCATTTTTACCAAGCAATCCGTAAACTCTCCCCTGCTTCAGCGAAAGGGAGAAGTCGTGCAACACGGCACGCTTTGACTTACGGTAAATGAATGAAAGATGTTCTACTGCAATCATACCTTTTGTCTTTTAATATAATGTATAAGTGTATTAGTATAATAGTACACTGCAAAAATAGGTATTCTTTTTAATATTGCAATAGATAGAGAGAAAAAAATTAAAATATAATACCCGATTAAACATAAGCAAAACTCACCACAAAGTAACGAAGATTATGGCCCTATCTTTTCGATGGAGGAAGTATCCATAGACGGCATCGTTACCGTTGCCCGGTGTTGTACTTTGTCTTTCTCAGAAAGGAACATTCCTTTCCCCGGTGAGCAGCCTTGTTTTACATGTACATGTAAAGCAGCATGAGATGCACATGTCGTGCCGTCCCACATGCACATGTCGTACCGCTTTACATGTACATCTAAAACAAAGTTACACGCCGAGGCTTTATACGTTACTCTACGAGAGGGGGCTTTATCAATACCGGAGAAAGAGACGGATGGCAATGACAAACATCATTAAGCTCAAAACAGAATCTATTTACGATTAGACGATTTACGATGTACGATTGAAGTTACTCTTTTAAAAGCTTGTTTCAGCGCTGTCAGAAACGGAGTAATCCCAATCGTACATCGTAAATCGTCTAATCGTAAATAGATCCATATCTGTATGGAAAGGAATAAAACTTAAACAGGTTCTTACTGGTGGATACAAGTAATGGCTATTCCCGAATCATCTTGTTTTTTACCTACTATTTTTATAAAGCAGAAAAGAACAGGCAGCTGCTGTAAATACACTATAATCCAATGGAGCTTTCAGACTTGAGAAGAGCACCATTGAGAAAGCAAAAATCAATAACAGAATCCCACTGCAAAGGGCTACATAACGTTTTTGAAAACCGATTATTAACAATACTCCAAGAATCACTTCTATTACCGTCACCAGCCAAGCTAATGATGGCAAAAATAACTTCGGAATCCATGGAACTAAAATTCCTGTGTAAGCGATAAAGCTTTCCATATTACCCCAGGTCACATTTTCGCTTCCTAATAAAGGAGTCCACAAACCAATACGATCTGCAACAGCGGACAGGAAACTCATAGCAATAGCTATGCGTGCGAATAAAGAGAAATAGCCTATTTTATCAACCATATCAAATTGAGTTATAACGATATGAATTTATTGATAATTTACTCTTTATTCAACAAAGTGAGTCAACAAAATGTTTTCTACAATTTTAATATCGGGACCGGAAGTAAAGCAGCCTATATGACAACAAACAGCTGAGAAGTACTTCCTTTATCAGAGGTGATAGTACAAATATAGGTACCTTTAAGAAGCCACAAATCATTTATCACAAGATGATCTGCTATGTTGGTAAAAACCCGGTTATAAATACAACTTCCCCCTATATCTACAACGGATAAACCTAAATATCGATACCTTTCACCACCTGTTAGAACCGTTAACTGCCCATATTGCAATAGATCCGTGACAACACTAAATTGCGGTTTATTTTCAATAGAAATTCCAGAAGCAGTATCAACCGTTTTTATCCTAACCTCCAGTA
Organism: Bacteroides sp. K03; assembly: GCF_019734355.1. Lineage (NCBI taxonomy): Bacteria > Pseudomonadati > Bacteroidota > Bacteroidia > Bacteroidales > Bacteroidaceae > Bacteroides > Bacteroides sp. K03. Next base: position 24,577 of record NZ_JAASHC010000029.1, on the reverse strand, counting down.
TACTATTCCATTTGCTTTTACTGTTTCCATTAAATTCCAGCCGCACATAACGTGCCTTCTTCACACTAAAATCATAGTTTTCCAATTGGTCTGACTTACCACTTGACTCTCCTTGGTAAACCGTTTCAAAATTTATATTGTCAAGAGACAATTCTATATTAAAATAATTTTTCCGCGTATTACCTTCATAGAAGGCAATACGAACAGAATGAAGCATTCTTTCTTCTCCCAGATCGAGTAAGAGCCACTTCCCGGTCCCTTCCGAAGACCATCGGGTAGACATATCAGCGTCGATTACTTTATCCGGTGTATTGGTGGTCCCACTCTGAAAATCACTGGCCTTAACTGAGCAGATACCTGTATACTCAAAAAAAGCCCATGCTCCCACATCCAATGTTTCACCATCTTTACTCTCAATATTACATGTCTTCAATTGATAATCCCCGGGGAGCATACCGCTGGTTACTAACAGTACCGATTTTGCGTCTTTCTTTTCCACCCGCTCTAATCTCACATTATTATCTATCGTATAGTTAAAACATGAAAGAGCCGATAAGTCATTCATCTCTTTATTAAATTCAAGAAGAAGGCTATTTTTATCAGTTGCCTTTAAACTCACAATATCGAAGTTCGATACAGCCGGCATATCTCCGGATGCTAATTTCGCAGTCTCTGCACAAGCCAACAAGAAAGCCCCCACTCCAAAGTCTGCCGTAGAAGTAGAAGTGCCCGGATTCGATGAAGGCTTAAAACCGACACCTTGTACATAGGTAAGTACTCCTTGGGGGCTGACGGCCAAAGTAGTCAATCCCTCCCATGCTTTAGTAATAACAGAATAATAGGTGTCCCGATCCAGTACTCCCTGATTAATGCCCCAGGCCATTCCAAAAAGAAATAAAGACGTTCCGCTTGTCTCCGGTCCGCCATAATCTTCCGGATCAACCAGACTCGGATTCCAGAAACCATCTTCCCGCTGACAAGCTTTCAACGAGGCAGCCATTTCTTTGAATATTTTTAAATATTCGGCTCTGTATTTGCTATTCACCGGCAACTTATCCAACACGAGAGCCAGAGCAGCAAAGGCCCAGCCATTTCCTCTTGACCAATAGGATGCTTTCCCATTGGGAGTTACATGGCTGACCTTCTCATCCCGATACCATAAATGATCTTTGGTATTGTATAAATTTACTTTCGTGAAAGAGTATAATTGATGCATCTTATCGAAATATCTATCATCATCATATAAAACACCTAACCGGGCAAAAACAGGCATCGACATAAACAAAGCATCCACCCACCACCAATCGTCTACATCCGGCCTTGCCAACATCTTATCAATCCCCTCTTTTATGGCGGCGATCTTAGCTATCTGTTTCTCTTCATCCATCTGATACAGGTCTAAATAAACCTGTCCACAGACCTGGGCATCAGCATGATCAGGCCCTGAACTTCTCAACTTCCATTTATGACTCTCAGCCCATGCCGTTGAATAATCTAAATATTTATTTTTCGGAAACATTTTATAGAAATAAGTATTCCCTACATAGTAAACAGCTCTTGCCCAGTCATTATTTCCCCACTGCGAATGATTTTTTATCCAACAATCATTAACCAGTTTTCCTGTTTTTACAATTTCAGTTCTCTCAGGCAAAGAAGACTGTGAAACAGCCATTTGACAGAAATATAACAGAGTAGCTATTGCTATTAACATGCACCTTTTAAACATTTTCTCTCTCTTTTCATCGTTTATACTCCATTACCATTCCACTTTCTTTTGAGTCCCATCGTTCAACCAAACCGTGACACTCTTTTTATCCTTTGAGACAAGAATATCCTTCACAGGGAAAAGTTGTTTATCTGTCAGTTTATTCCCCGTTTTATTCCATAATAGAAGCGTAATAAAAATCTTTTCACCGGTAAAGTGGTCTTCTGCATTAAGTACGGCACTTTGTTTCGTTTCGGGATGCAATCCACTGGTATTTTCTACTCTTACTTCTTCCCATCCGTTCAAAGGTATCATTGTCAATTGAAACTTCCCATTATCTATCGCATAAGCTGTATGCCCCTGCTTTTTAATTGTTCTCTCTTTTATTTTAGAATCAAGACAAGGAAGCGAGTAATGTCCCAAGTGTACTTCGACCGGAGTCGCTGATATAGCTTTATCAACACGTAAAACACCATTGGGCAGTATAATATCGGCCAGTTGAAATTTCACATCAATATCATCCCTCAGCGTCGCATTCCGATAATAGATATCCTGGTCGAAATGATCGAAAGTATACATAGACAACGCTTTCCAAACTCCGTCTCCTTTCTTGATTGTATAATTCATAGCAACTTCCCCCTGTTTACCATCTGCCATCCAGGGAAATGCGCTGTTATAGGCTAAGCGGTTATAGTTTTCTGAGAAACGCCAATCTTCCCTTGCATTGGCAGGCATTCTGGTTGAAGTACGAATCTCAGTAATTCCACTTTCAAAATAGTTAGTTATAAGAATCTTAGATCCATTCTGGAACGTATTTTTAACAGCTCCTTTCTTATATTCCATTTTCCAGATACCTTCATTTTCTTTTGCTGACCAAAAGATATTAGACTCCGGCAATAACAAACTCAGAAAAGCTTTACCCATCCAATATACACTGCCCCGGCAACTATACCCTTGAACAGCCGGTTCAAAAGCACCATAGAAGCCCAATGTGGGCACTCTATCTTTCAATAGATCAAGACTTTGAAGGAATTGCAATAAAGTTCCGGATGCAATTCTCCGCAAGAATCCATAATTAACGGAAGTATCATTCAAATAACCCGCCAATGGAAACGGAGAAATAGCTGCAAAGCGATAAGTAATACTGCGTCCCCACATTATCATCTGCCCGTCACGACCAAACATTAACGGATAATTGTTTAGCATCTCCTTAAAATTGGCTTTAAAACGTTCTGCATACTCCGGATAATACTTTTTCCCAAAGTATTCACTCCAAAGAATGCCATACATTTGATAAGCCCACATACTATAATAATCATAAGATGAATTGTCAATATACCATCCCTCGCCTCTATAATCGGCAAAAGAGAGGTCCAGAAACTTCTTCATCAGCGGTTCATTCACTTCATATCCCACGCTTTTAAAGAAACTAAATACAAACAAATTGAAAAAGCGCCAGTTGGAAGGAACTGTAGGACCATCAGCGTAGCTCAGCATAGTATGTGCCAATGCATCTTTTTGCTGTTTAGTTAAAGGATCCCATAAAATTTCGGGAATCGAGAACAAAGAAATAGACAAAGCTCCGAACTCTACAAGATTTTGAGAGATACCGTTCTTTGTACGGGGAGAAATAAAACCCGGATGTCCCGGAGTTATAATGTTAATAAGTTGTTGCCTGTAATAGTCAGCCACCTTTATATTGTTCAAGGCTAAATCCGGGTTCTCTTTCAACAAAGGAGCAGCAATGTACAATGTACGGCAAAGCCCTTCCAGCTTTTCTGTCGGTATCTGTTCTTCTCTATTGGGATAACTCTTACCTTCCTGTTTTGGAAACTTCATGGCATCATCCATGCTATGAATATAGCTGAAAGCTCCTTCAAGCATATATTTTGCAGCATCTATCCAATGCTTCCGCGTCATTCCGGTGTAAGGGCTATGCGTATAATCGGGCGAATCTACTGTAAAAACGTTAACCGGGTGATCGGAATTCCGGCATAATGCCGTATGAGTTATTATAATAAAAGAAAGGAACCAGCATATTCTTGTTTTTATCAGGAGTGAAGAAATGCTACTATTGTTGTTACCTTTTGAGAAGAAAGACTGCATAAATAATCAATTTTAGATAATTTCTGAATAGGACTAATTTCAAGAATCAAGTTTAATACTTAATCACACGCCGGGTTTCCGTTATGTTATCCCGGGTTGAAAGCTTCAAAATATAAACACCATCGGGTATGTTCAGATTCTCTAATTTACAAACAGGAGCATCGGTCTTCGTCTGAAGCACTTTACTGCCATCTATGGCATACATTTCAACCAGCATACCACGCTCAGTCCCCTCAATCATAATATATTGATTGAAAAATGTAGGATAAATGCCGATTCCCCCTTTCTGGTTTTCGGTAATTCCCACAGGAGGCTCTACATAATCACTTATAACATGATAATAACTTCCGATAGAATTAAAAATCACTTTCATATCAAAGGGTGCCAGATCAAAACCCTCTCCTCTTCTTTTGAAAGATAGTTTGAATTCATTTCCTGTGTATCTTGTTCCATCAATCGTTTCGTGCCAGTCATCAATATTGGTCGTTGGATAAAGTTCAAAATACCCCGACGCATTACTGTCATCATTCGGAGCCGATATACTGCCTTTCAGATATCCGTAAGTAACCACAGAGCCATCTTCCAGACAGAGCCTTATCCGATACCTCGGATCTCCCCATGAAGATGCATCATATTGAATATTCCTCACTTCAAAAACAGAGTTTCCGATATAGTCCAGATTGGCTATCACTTTCTTTTTGAAGGGGGCAAATAATATAGCCCCCGTAATTTTTTCCACTGTAACCTGCGGAATATCATTATCGAAATTTACCCGGATACGATAAGGTACCGGATTTTTTTCCGCATTCTCCACTGTAATGTCCTGCGATTGAATCAAACCTTCTCCACTCTCAGAAACAGAGAACGAATAACTTCCGGTTTTCAGAGCAGTTATCAGCTCATAAGTATTACCGGTAACCAGATTTCCGTTATAACTTTCTGGAAAACCTTCTACAATTCTCTTCATTTTCAATGGAGAAACAGATTCTGCCAATGCAGTTCCTTTCATGTACAACTCATCCGGAACACTCTTAAATGCTTCATTATCACTACCCGGATACCAGGTCATATCATCCAGATAGAGATAGTTATCATGTGTAGGATAGATACCACCTCCACCGGGGAATGACTCAAAACAGATACCTGTTATCAAACGATGATCGTCTTTACGAACAAGAGAAAGTCCGGTCACATCTATCTTCTTTTCATCATTGCACCACACCTCGATACGAGCATCTTTAGCTTCATAAGAGGTTTCCATCGTAACAGTCAGTTTTATTTTATTCCATACTCCCCGTTTCATCGTATACTTCTGATCTCCGGGGTTACAACCGTATTCTGTTGTCATATCAGAATAATAAACATACAATTGATTGGATATACAATCATCGAGTGCATCAAATTGGAGACGGACACTCCCACCATCACCATTTTGTATCGCTTTGTCAGAAGCTCCTCCTGAATATCCTACTCCTAAATTAAAACCAAATTGTTTGCCATGAAGACCGGATTCAAAATTTTCATCATATTTAATAAGGTACTCCATAGTATATTGCGTCAACTTTGGAGTACTGACAATAACAGCTGCACCTGTACCACCGACTTTACATCCTTTCTTAAACTTAATCTGATAAGTTCCGTCTACAATTGCGGCATGGTCACGATCCGTATAGTAACTTCCGTTTCCAAAATCCTCGACAAGCAATGCATTGGTATACGCTCCATTGGGCCTATTAAAAGTCACTTTCTGCTGTTTGTAGTATCTCTTTGAATATGTACCGTTTTGTGAAAATGCCACCTGAAATATCCCTATAAGAGCATATAGAAATATTAAATTTGTTTTAACAGATTGTTTCATATGAATTATAGTTGAGTATATTACTAACAAAGCGAAAAAACAAAAAGGGGAAAGCCTATGAATAGACATACCTCCCCCCTTTTCTTCCTTTACAATTTAATTACACGTTTCACTGATAAAACATTGTTATCCTGAACAATCTTCACCAGATAAACACCTTTAGGCAGACTGATATTATTAAGTGTCAAAGTATTGTCAGCAGATTTGGCCTGTAACACAGTTATACCTGTTGCTGAAATGAAATCAACAGCAAAAGCTCCTTTTTCTACAGCTATAGTAACCTGATCATTGATAGCAGTCGGATATACCTCCCCTTTGGACACAGCATTTGCACTAACAATGCCTGTCGGATCATAATCACTGATAACGTGTGTATAGTTATTTACCGGATCAAAAACTACCTTCACGTCAAATGGAGCCAATGTGAATCCTTCTCCTCTGTGTTTCTTTGATAATTTGAATTCGGCACCCTGATACTTTACTCCATCTATTGTTTCATCCCACTGACCTTCAGCCGTTGTTTGATACAAATCAAAATATCCTGTTTCATTACTATCATCATCCGGCCCGGTTAAGTTTCCTTTTTTATACGCATAAGTTTTTATATCACCATCAGCGGTATAAACTCTGAAACGATATCTTGGATCTCCCCAGGTATCCTTGCTATATTCAAGACCTCTGATTATAAATGAAGAATTACCCATGTAGTCAAGATTAGCTACAACAAATTTTTTGGAAGGTGCCCATATAATCATCTCTTCCACCTCGGAAACAGTTACTTCCGGAGTACTTTCATCAAAATTCACCCGAATTCTATAAGGTACCAACCCTTCTTTATCAACCGTTATTGTTGCAGAAGAAATAATAGCTGCTCCACTTTCCGATGCAGCAAATTCATAATTACCGCTTTTTAATGCTGTAAACAGCTCAAAAGTATTGCTGATCTCACCCGTACCATTATAGAAATCAGGAAAATCCTTATTAATTCTTTTCATAATTAAAGGTGTTGACGACTCTGCCAATGCTGTGCCACGCATAAATAACTGGGCGGGAACATCCGCTGCCAATGCACTCATACAAAGACTAATTGCTACAAGAAAAAAAGATAATTTTGTTTTCATAACTTTTAATTTTTAATGTTCATAATATGTAAGATTAACTCAACTAATATTTCAAAACTTTTACCGATTGACTTTGGCCTTGTGCACTTATCACTACCAGATACATCCCTTGAGAAAATGGGGTCATATTCAACACATACTGTTCGTCCGATACATTGGTCCGAAAAATGGTGTTCCCATTCATATCCAGAACTTTAATACACGTATCTTCCGAAAGATTCTCTATACAGACAAAATCTGAAGTTTGTTGCGGATGTACCTTTAATGACGAAGACGAATTATTAGAATGAATGCCTGTATCATTGACACGAGCAACCACTAAAGACTTCACATTGCTCCAACCTTGTAAATCAGGTGAAGACTTATACAGCAATCGAGAGTCGCCCGTAAAATCTCCTTCTTTATATATAGTCACTTTATAGCCATCAGCTATCTCAATGGAAGAGATCCGAGCTTTAAAATTCATCTTATTATCGGTCAACCCTAAACGCCATAAATCATCTTGCGTATATTCCCCAACCTCCAATCCTACACTGTACTGGTTATTGAGTTTTCCCTGATTATAATTCACATTCTGGAATATAGCAACAGGCGTAGTAACTGGTTCTGCCTCAAAAGATACAGATGCTAATTTGAGGAAGGTAGATGCTGCCGAAGACTGATATAATAGCTGTTGCCTGCTTTCCTGCGAAGGAGTCAGATCATTCCAGTATTCCGGATAAAACCCGAGTTCGTCTTTACAATTATCATGCAAATAGATTGCATAACCTGCAACAAGGTTAAGCCATCTTGGATTATGATCTATCTTATAAAGTTCTACATAAGCATCTGCCATATCGTGAGCTCCCCATTGTCCGGTTTCATTCAAACGATGTGTGGCCCAGTCAATGTAGTGAGATTCCATACCGTAAGCCAACCGATAAGCATCTTCCAGATATTGTTCCTCTTTTGTTATGGTATACAAAAGCATGGAAGCCTGCATAACAACGGCATTTTCATATCCCCGGTACCCAGCTCCAATGCCCCAACCCGCATCATTTTTCAAAAATTGATACAGCCGCAAAGCATCATTCAAGTATTTCTGTAGATTTGTAATCTGATAAAGCCGCAGACAGCAAACAATAGTCGGAGCCGTTGCACAAACCGACCATTTTCCTGCTTTTTCATGATTCGGATTTTCATTGAACAGAATACCTCCTGTAGGTAATTCACCACTCATACAGAATTTTAAAACCGTTTTAGCTCTTGTCAGATAATCTTCATTCTTTGTAACAGCATACATATCCAACAAGTCCTTAACCATCCATGCGTTGTCATCATAATAGCGGCTTCCACCTTTACCATTATAACTGGCATCATAAGCATAATAACCATTATAGGCTACGTAATAATACTTATTCACATTATCAAGCAATTTTTTAGCATCATCCATCCGGTCGGCATAAATCAACGCCTTAAGCTGAATACCAGTAGGCCATACAAATGCAGCTGCCGGACTCGTTGATTTTTCAGCGTACAGGAAGGTCCCTCTATTCGACTTCAAATAAAGATCGATCACCTTCAGAGACTCTTCACCCCACTGCCGGAATGTTTTTTCATTTTGGGCATAGGAAGGAAATCCGATTGCAAAAAGTAAGATTACAATTAAAAATTTTCTCATGCTTTTATTCATTATTAATTTCTGTTACTTTAAAATGATCTTGAAACGTTTTAGTATCCTGCCATCTGCTTTTATATATCTATATATCCGATATACAAACCTGTAATAGCAAAAATCTCAATAGTAGCTCTTTGCTGGAGGAATGATCATATTTTATTATCCCCCTCCGTTCATTTTCCAGGAAACCATTGATTTATCTAAAATATCCCAGGTTTCCGATGCAAAAAGCTGGTTTGAGAATAATAAAACAGTAAATCTGATAAGAGTTATTTGTTTTTTCATAATATTCTAAGTATTAAAGGGTTGCCCCAAACAGACAATGCCCATTTCAAAGCAACCCTAATAACCGATAAATTACTTAGCCATTTTGTATAATTCAGTTCCCGCCATCAGGAAAGCACCAACGCCATATACTTCAGTCATATCTTTTGTTACTTTCTTCGGGTCGGCCCCAATCGGCTGTACATATCCCAGTTTACCTTCATTATCAATTGTCCCCAATGTAGCTTTCCAGGCTTTCAACAATGCAGGCAAATAAGTAGCCTTGTCTAACAACCTTTCATTGATACCATATGCCAACGCATATATAATGAAACTGGAACAACTGGTTTCAGGTACAGCATAAGTCTCCGGATCCAACAAACTGGCATGCCATAATCCGTCCGGCTGCTGAATTTCTACCATACGGTTGCACATCTCAACAAAGAGATCTTCATAAAATTTACGATAACTATTCTTTTTAGGCAGATCTTGTAACATTTCGGTCAGTCCTCCAAGTACCCAACCATTTCCGCGTCCCCAAAAAACTTTCTTGCCATTTGCTTCACGCTGATAGAAATAACGACTGTCACGGAAGAACATTCTCTCTTCCAAATCATACAAGAAAATAGTAGAAGCTTTATATTCCTTATCTACAAATTCCAGGTATTTCTTATTACCCGTCTCTTTATATAACCGGGTGAAGATAGGAGGAGCCATAAACAAAGCATCACACCAACTCCAACGTTCCAAAGTAGTCTGATTGGAATAGTCTATTATCAAAGAGCCTTTAGAAGGACGTTCAAGTATCCAATCAATACGTTCAATGGTAGGCTGCAACATCGACTTGTCCTTGTATCTTTTATAGACATCTATGAACATCTGGCAAACAGCCAAATCGTCCGCATGATACATCCGTTTATTGGCTTTCCATGAATATCTGTTACCAATATCTACCAGCCATTTGTAGTATGTTTCATCTTTATCAACCTTATCAGCCAGTTCTGCCCATTTCACCATCCCGATATATAAAGTAGCGTTTGTCCAGTCCATAGGATGATGTTTCACCTCTTTCTGATGAGCCAACTGCCAGTCTGCCACTTTTTTCATCAATGATTTAATCTCAGCTTTAGTATAAGGCACATCACCGGCTGCAAAAACAGAAACATTCAAAAAGCTCAGTAACGATAGGATAACAACTATATATTTCTTCATTTTATAATATCATTTTTTAGTTCCACAATGGGTTTTGTACAAGCAATTTACTCTTTTGTATTTCATTATAAGGTACCGGATACAACAGCATCTCCTTATTCCACACACGTTTTTCCACAACAACTCTATTGTAGTAGGATCCTTCACCTATTGCATCATAGAATGTAGTTGGTATTTTACTGGAATTAAATTTGGCAGCAGGTGAGTTCAGATCCATTCCTGTACGAATATGTGGCTGATCTTCTCCATTATCATCCAGGCAACTCATCCAACGATGCGTATCAAAGTAGTGATTCCCTTCGGCAAAAAGTTCTACCATACGTTCGCGACGGATAGCAAGTTTCTGAGCCTCATAATCTCCAACAATATCTTTAATTCCATTTTCTTTGAGTTCCTGATATCCGGGTATACCAGCTCTATCTCTGATTTTATCCAGATATTCTATTACCTTAGGATCGGAAGGATTGATCTCATTACAAACTTCTGCATAATAAAGATAGAAATCGGCCAGGCGGAATAAGATCCAGGGACGGGCCCATGTCTTTACATTATCGCCGGTATCCAACAACAAACGATTTTTAAACTTATAGAGTAAGTATCCCGCTTTCGGATGATCCTGTGAACTGTTGTCCGAATCACCTCCCTTACTGAAATATGAACCATATTCAGCTTTTCCGGAAATAGGCAAATGCCAGCTTCTTCCTTCATAAGTGACCGTATTATAGAAACGAGGTTCACGGTTGTGATACATCTTGAAGATATGCTTATCTTTATGCGAAGTTGAACTACATCTATTTACCAAATCAGCAAAACCATCTTCTTTATATTCAGGATCTTCATTGATAGTCAAACCATTTTTAGTAAAAAACGCATCCACTCCTTCCTGATACAGACCGATATTGCAAAAACCATTTGCTCCACGCGGGCAAGTACGCCGTTCCATATCGTTTCCTACAATTCGATAGCTATTATTACCGTTAGCCCAAAGAATTTCATCATTATAATATTGGAACAGTTCATATACTGACAGATTAGGATCGGGCAGACCATTGCTTCCGGGTTTAGCATAATACAATTTGTGTCCTTTACCTTCAGCAAATGTGAACAAATCCTCCAAACGTGACTTTGCAGTATTCCATTTTGACCGATCTTCATCCGGGAACAGACGTTTACCGTCTTTATTAGTCACCTGCAATGCTTCCTTGTATCCTCCATTAAAAAGAGGAGAAGCTGCATAAACCCATAATTTAGCACGTAATGCCAATGCGGCAACTTTGGTCGGACGGATTATTTCCTTCAAATTATATCTATCGTTATTATGGTCATAGTCGAAGCCCGCGGAAGGATCTCCTTTAAATAATGTTTCGGGCAATGCATTAGAGTCAATTACCTCTTTCAGCAGATTATCAATGTAATTTACAATTTCATCCACAGAAGCTCTCGGATAATCTATTGATTTATTTTCAGGATCTTCTGTTTCCGAAATCAAAGGAACAGGACCATAGAGTTCAAAAAGAGAGAAATAGCTGTATGCGATCAGGAATTTAGTTTCCGCTTTCAAGCGATTCATATCCTTTTCACTGATATATGATGCATCCTGCTCCGATCCCATATGGTCTTTGGCATTATCCAGAAAGATAAATCCTTGCCGTATATATCTATATAGCGTCGCCCAACGGTGGAACGAAGCATTTGATGAGTTAAAACCCGTAATCATCTGAGTTCCGACAGCTGTTGTATTCGCTACAACCTGCCCCGACATCAAACTCCAGATACCTGTAAAACCAGTAGTAGCTCCCTTTCCCATTTCTGAATAATCAGGGATACAGTTATAGATATTAGCCTGCCAACGTTTTGTATAACCAGGATTATCGAAAACCTGATCCAATGTCAGATTCTCAGCCAATTCTTTGGATACATCCAAATAATCACATGACACAAAGTTTCCCAGCATTCCACTGGCAATAAGTGCAGTATATACGAATTTCTTAACTTTTTTCATAATATTCAATTTTTAAAATGTAACTTCAAGTCCCATTGTCCATGTTCCGCATATCGGATATTTTGATCCGGAATTAGAACCACCCAGTTCAGGATCCCAGTATTTTATATTGTCCCAAACTGCCAGATTAGTTCCCTGAACATAAATTCTCAGATTCTGCATACTGATTTTACGCAACATCTGCTTATTGAACTGATAGCCAAACTCTACATTTTTCAATCGCAAAAAGCTACCGTTACGATACCACCATGTACTCCCGTAAGTATTATTATCAAATTTAGTAGCATGTACGCGTGGGAATAAAACATTCTGATTGTAAGGATCATCATTCTGCCAACGGTTCAAAGCCTCCATACGGGCAGAAGAAGCATCTACTCCATTATGGAACGGCATAAAGTTACCGGCCGAAGCCAAAAGGTTAACAGAAGTTTGCCCTACCCCCTGGAAGAACACTCCGGCGAAGAAGCCTTTCCACTCCAGATTCAATCCGAATCCATAAACCAATCTGGGATCTTCAGGATACAAACCATTTTCATACGTCTTATCCAAAGAATCGATTTTCTTATCTCCATTCAAATCTTTATATTTGATATCACCCGGAGCAACCTGAGTACCCGGATTGGGCATACCATCTTTTAATGTATAAGTCTTACTTCCATTTGCATTTTCTACAATATCAAAATCATCGGGAGTATATAAACCTTCGGCTACGTATACCAACGGCTGTCCGATAGACTGCCCTGTATAAGCCTGATACTGATAAACCTGAGGCACTTCATCATACTCTTCTACTTTGTTTTTAGCATAAGTAAGATTTCCTCTCACTGACATAAAGACCTTCCCAATCTGCTGTTTAAAGACTAAACTTGCATCAATACCTTTATTGGTGGTAACTCCAAAATTCTGCCAGGGACTATTACGAAATCCGGCAACCGAAGGAATTGTTTTACGACGTAGCAGAATATTATTACGACGATTGGCAAACCAGTCCACAATCAAGTCAACACTACCTTTGAAAAATCCCAGATCGGCACCAATATTTATTTTGCGTTCACGTTCCCAAGTCAGATTAGGAGTCGCAAAATCCTGTTCAATGATTCCGGCACCGCTACCTCCGGTTACACCACCATTCACACCCGGTGTAAGTCCCATATTGTATCCGGTACCTCCTGTTGAAAGTGATTCTCTATAAGGAAAACGAGAACTCGAACCAATCTCATCATTACCGGTAATACCGAAGGAAGCTCTCAGCTTTAGTTTGCTTAAGATATTTTCCAAAGGTTCCATAAACTTTTCATGGCTAACATACCATGCCGCACCAACTGCCGGAAAAATTCCCCAACGGTGTCCTGATGCAAAGTTTTCACTACCGGTTGCACCAAAACTACCTTCCAGCATATAACGATTGTCATAACCATAAGCAGCTCTGGCTACCACACTCTGCTTTCTGTACGGAAGTAACTGTATACCCGAAACATTTTGATTCTGACTTTCTTTCTGCATATACAGCAAAATACCTGAAACATCATGTTTTTCTTTAAAAAGTCTTTTATAATTCAAAGAAGTTTCAATATAGATTTTCTTCTCACCGCCTGAACTTGAATAGGCCGGATTGCCCAATGCACTACCTTGCTTTATCTCTGTCTTTATCAGATTCCCTTCTTCGTCGCGTCCGGTTGCATAATATGAATTCGGAGATTTCTCACGCTTAATAATAGAATAAGCCGATGCATCAAAACTGACACTTCCTTTCCAGGACAGTCCTTTTGTTATTATATCCAGCTTTTGATCTAAAGTGACTTTAGACTGGACATTCATACTCCAACTCTTGGTATATCCGTAATGGTTCAGCATGTTATACGGATTAGAACGGGTACTCGGGTCAAATGTATAGTGTTCTGAAATACTACCGTCAGAATAATACATCGGAATGTAATGCGTCGGGAACTGAGTAATCATATCAAAAATAGCATCCGAAGTGTTTCCCGGATTATTTTTTGTCTTATACTGCCCGCTAAGATCTACCGATATTTTGGTAGTCGATGTAATATCCATATCCACATTGGTACGCAAATTATAGCGATCAAGGCCAATATTGGCATCATATTTTTCAATCGGATTGGATTTGAATATACCGGTTTCATTGTAGTAAGCTCCTGATATAAAAAACTTAGCTTTTTCAGATCCACCTCTGAAATTCAATGTATAGCGTTGATTGTGTGTGTTGTTAGACAGCAGATCCATCCAATTCACATTGGGATACAAGTCAGGATCTGCTCCTGTGCGATATTTCTCTAATATCTCATCCGAGTAAGTCCTGTTGAATTTATCCCAATCCGGATTACCGGCCTCATTCCATTGCCCTTCATTATAGAGTGACAGGTAGTCATACGAAGGCAATAATTCAGGCATTCTTGTAGGTGTAACCACACTGTATTGTGCCCTGAAACTAATATTTGTTTTTTGTGCTTTTCCTCGTTTAGATGTTATCAATACGACACCATTGGCTCCTTCCGAACCGTACACGGCCGTAGCAGCCGCATCCTTTAATACTGAAAATGTTTCTATTTCATCCACATCGATATCATCCATCGAACGGGGAACTCCATCTACCAGAACCAATGGAGAAGTACCTCCTGCATACGAACTTTGACCGCGGATCCAGAATTCGGCACTATCATTACCGGGTTCTCCATTCCGCTGGATAGCTATAATACCAGCTACCTGACCCGCAATATTATTTCTAAGATTGCGTTGTGGCATAGAAAGTTCAGCCGGACCTATGGAATTAATAGAGGCAACCACACTCTCTTTTTTTTGCTGACCATAGCCTATCACAACCACATCATCCAGATTTACACTGGACTCCCGCATGCGTAGATTACCATTCATACCAGCCTTCACGACTTTCTCTTCCGTATCAAATCCGATAAACCGATATTCCAATGTCTGTCCGTTTTCTACTTCAATAGCATAATAACCATTTACATCAGATAAAACTCCGGTCGAAGTACCCTTCAGCATTACAGAAGCTCCTACAATCGGATTACCATCGGCATCAGTCAGCAATCCTTTTAATGTCCACTTTTTACTCTGTTGAGCTGTAGATGTTTTATTGGCAACTTTAGAGATTACAATTTGCCTTCCCACAATAGAATAAGAAACATCTGTCCCTTTAAACATCTGATCCAGAATCTTATTAACCGTTTGCTTCTTTGCTGAGAGACTAACCTTTCTATCAACATCTATGTTTTGATCTAAGAAGAAAACAATAAATTCACTCTGTTTTTCTATGTCGTTAAAGATTTCTTTGACAGCTTTACTTTTTGCTTCGATAGTAATAAGCGTCTGAGCCGGGAAAGTAGAAGCGAAAACCGGGTTCCAACTAAGTATTAAAAAGAGTATTGAAACCTTCAATATTTGTAAAAATCGTACCTGTTCGACCTTAGAAAGGTCAAACGTATCTATATTTTTCATACATTTGAATGATTTTAAGTTAACACATTTGTGTGTGTGTAAATTTAGTTAAAAAAACAGGGCCGGATAATTCGCCATATTATCTGGCTTTTTTTTGTGATCATGTTTTACGAGTCGTCTTTCATTCTATCCATTCGTTTTTTAGGGTTTAACATTAATATATATCTTCTCATCTGTTTCGTACACCTCAATCGGTGCCGCCCTTTTTAAGACATCAAGCACGTCAGAAAGCTCATTTTTCAGATCCAGTTTTCCGGAGCAAGTAAGAGCGGCTACTCCTTCTCCGCATATTATCTCTCTACCATAGTATCTGGATAAATTCTTGAAAACCTTATTTAGATATTCATGATAATACTGATAGAGTCCATCTTTCCACGACGTATACCGTGTAGCATCAACATTTTTCACCTTTATTTGATCATTATTGTAAGAAAGCAATTGATTCGGTTTAAGTAGTACTCCCTCTTTTTTATCAGTCAGAACTTCCACTTTACCACTCACAAGCGCCACTTCTTTTACAACGTCGTCAGCATAAGCATTTACATTAAATTTAGTTCCTAAAACTCTGACTTGCATACCACCCGTTTTAACTATAAAAGGTCTTGTTTTATCCGGTTCAACTTCCAAATAGGCTTCTCCCTCTACATAAATCTCACGCTGTCGCTGTGCAAAAACAGCAGGGTATACAACCCTCGTTCCGGCATTGACCCAAATTTTAGTTCCGTCAGTGAAAGTAATAGACGAACTTTTTCCAAGTGGAACTACCAGCTGATTATAACTCACATCATCATTATCCTCCATTACCTCTGTCGATTTTTCTGTCTCGACACGTATCTGCCCATCTTTATCATACAAAATATGAGATTTTTTCGTATCGATAACAATCTCTTTATCTTCTGACAATATCAGCTGTACATCAGTAGCAGTCTTATCCGGTTGCGGTAAAGCGGCAACAACTGACATAAATTTATCCGATTCTGTATGATGCTTAACCACCAGCCATCCTCCTGCTATTACAATAGCAAAACAAGCTGCTACAGACCATCTGGCAATCATAGAGAACGTCTTTCTCTTATCCTGTTGTCTGTTTACTTTCTGTATGCGGTTCCAAAGTATATCTACATCCTCTTCCGAAAGAACTTCAGTAGTTTCTTTTTTGAAAGCACTCATTACTTTTCGTGCCAATTCTATCTCATGAGTCAATTCCGGGAAACGTTTTTGTTGCGCTTTCCAAAATTTCCTGGTTTCTGGCGTAGGATGTTGTTCTGACATTAAAAAGTAGTCATCATCCAAAAGTTGGTCAGCCTTATATGTATTGTAATTTTTATCCATTTTGACTTATTTATACTATAGGGACAAACGTAAACTCATTAATTACTCACTTTTTAGAAAAAAAATATGAAAAAATTTGTTCGCACTTAAAAATACAGCTTCACAATAACATAAAAAAAGAGGGAAGGGATGAGTATGAGGTATGATTATATTCAATTTTATACGGATATGAATCTATTTACGATTAGACGATTTACGATGTACAATTGAAGTTACTCTTTAAAAGCCTGTTTCAGTGCTATTAGAGACAGAGTAATCCCAATCGTACATCGTAAATCGTCTAATCGTAAATAGATTGTTTTAAATAAGGAAGTAGAGACCATAAGCAAGGAATAACACTATATACCTTTTATTTAGCCAACCAGCTCAAGTCAAGAAATAAATAAATCAGAGCCCTGGATTCTTGGAGAAATAACTTAAGATGAATAGATAGAATAATATAGAATCATAATTATCTCTTACCTTTTTCAATGCGCGTTGAATCAGATTGTGCGCAGAATTATAATTTAAATCCATGATCTTACAAATCTGATCAAAATCCATCTCCTCAACAAAACGATAATACATAATTTCTCTCTGTCTCGGAGTTAAAATAGAAAGAATGTTTTCTACTTCTTCTTTTTGTAATTTACTGGCTTCAGTAGATAAAAATTCATCTTCTACCGTTTCACTCAAGATAAAAGGAATAGATTCCAGATCAGTATATCTGTATTGTTTATTTAACGCATTTAACAAACAATTTTTTAATGCAATAAGTAAATAAAGCCTTACATTATCGGGCAGTAAAAGTGTTTTTCTGTTTTTATATATCTTTGTAAAAACCTCTTGGATACAATCTTTAATGAGTTCACCATCCATTGTAAAATGCAGGCCATAACTATATAATAATTGTATATACGTTTTATAAAGCCATGAGTACGCATTCTCATCTCCCTGCAAGAATTCTTGCCATTTTACCGCACTACTCTCATCAGTTATTTGCATATTATATTACAGTTCAAATATAATGTTTCCAAAGTTCAATCACACAAAACTATAAAAACTAAATGGAAAATCAAGCAACTATACAAGTGTTTTTATTTATCCATAATTCTTTTGTGTCTTTTTACCGGAATTTTATAGTAGAATATACTATAAAACAATTCTTCATTACATCTCTGTATAGTAACCAATTATCTTCTTAGCCCGAGAGGTTAAGTCAGAAATTATATATACATTTACAAAAAATATATACCAGATTTATAAGTTCATCAAAGTTAAAACAAAAAAAGAGAGGAGCTAAGATCACTCTCCACTCCTCCCACACGACAAACAACTAAAATTATTACTATTTGATGCCATCCAATGCCCTTTTTGCGGTAGCATTAGCGGGGTCTATAGCCAAAATTTTGTTCCAGTAATCTTTGGATTCAGGCAGCTTATTAGCTACCAAATAATAGTATCCCAGATAACTGTAACACTCGATAAGCGCGGAATTGTAATGTGGGTCATTTTTGCTTTCCAACAATGTAGCCACCTCTTCATAATAAGGTTTAGCCAGACCTTGCGTTGTTTCCGGGTCCAACGCAGAATTAGCACGTGCACGCCAAAAGTTACCCAAATAACTATCCGGAGCAGCCTGAGCTATCACTGCAAAAACAGAATCAGCTGAAGCAAGGGCAGCCTTGCGTTCATCAAGACTAACGGTCAAGGTATCACTTTGCGTACCTTTTCCGTAATAAAGTTTTCCTATCTGGAACTGTAAGTCAGAAGTCTGTTTATCAGCAGATAGTGACTTATAGTACTTTTGATAGGCATCAATAGCCTTCGTATAATCGTTCTTCTGCTCATAAGCGTTAGAAATTTCACGCCATAAATCAGTTTTCGTTGCATCCAGTTCGATAGCTTTCTGATATTGTATGACAGCTTCATCATACATTTTTATAGCATTGAGCAAATGTCCGTAATACATATAGTCCAAATAAGAATAATCAGCATTATCAGAAGCACCAAAGAAGGCATCGGCTGCTTTCTTAGCTTCGTCATAACGTTTCATATCCGTATAGTTATACATCGCCAAGCGATTAAAAGCAGCATGACGGGCATTCCGCTGCAATCCCTTATTGGCTATCTCCAAAGACTTATCAAATTTATGATTCAGGAAAAGAGCAAATGCATACTTCACTAAATCATTCTCCGTAGCTTCAGGAGTATCTATAAAACGGGCATATGCTTCTGCAGCCTTATCAAAGCGATTGTTCATATAGTATACTTCAGCCAGCTTTTTGTCAGCCTGTACACTTGAAGGATCAACCGCTTTCAGCTGTTCCAGTTTCTCAATAGCCTGTTGTGGATTAGCTCCTTTGTATATATCGGCCAGTTTTAAATAGGCCTGTTCACTCTTCGGATTAAAATAGATAGCTTGTTCATACATCTGGCAAGCGGTACCGGCATCTTTCCGGGCAAAAGCAATGTCTCCCTCCAGAACAGAAACATCAGCAGATTTTCTATCTATTTTCTTTGCCAAAGTCAGATATTCTTCTGCTTCAGGTAGTTTTCCGGCATCCAGAAATGCATGTGCTACAGTTATCACTAATTCCGGATTCTTTTTATTTTTTCCTTTCAATAATTGATCAGCCTGTTCCGAAGCCTGGTTCAGATCGGTCTGAATAAGAGTTTTCATTTTGGCAAATCCAGCTTGCCATTCGGCATCTCCCGATTGCGCAAAAAGAGAACCGGTTGCTATAAATGCCCCTGCTAAAAATAATTGAAATCGTTTCATTGTAATCAATTTTAGTTATTATTCGTCTTTTACACTCACTATACGTACTGGTTGAGTGGCCGGAACTAATCCGGACTTTAATATAATCCGCTGCCCTCTGTCAGAAGTCAAAAATGAAGCAAATCCCCAGGGCAAAGTACTACGAGGATCGTTCAATAAAATATAAATCGGCCGTGCCAATGGATAGTCTCCATAATATAAATAGGCCTGATAAGGCTTGTAACTATTTTCCGGGGTAGCTATATCCTCAGCACTGACAGACATCACCCTAACTTCATCACGGAAAGAAAGATTAGTTGTATCGCTTCGGTTACCCAGCCAGTTCACACCAATTACTCCAATAGCATCCGGTGTTTGAGCCACATAATTGATAACTTGCTGATTGGTTCGCAAAGCTTTGACATTCGTTGTAGAAAGCGATTTTCCACCACAAATAGAATCAGTTGCGAAACGCACTGTACTTGAATTAGGATTATCAAATACCACACTGATATCTTTCAAACGTGAATCCGGATAAATATCCTTCCAACTTGTTACCTCACCGGTTAGTATCCGACGAATATCCCGTACACTAATCAGCGAATCCCGATTTTGACAATTTACAATCAGAGCCAGTCCATCCGTAGCCAGTTTAATCTCCCGAGGGAAAAACTTACGGCTATGAAATGAGTTCATCTCTTCTTTGGTCAATGTACGGGTGGTTATCGCCAGACGCACACTGTCTTTCAGAAGAAGATTGACAGCATCAACCTCAGTAGTATAACGAGGGACAATTCCGGCCAAAGGATATATTCCCTCAAACACATCTATCTCTTCCTGCACAATAGGCTGAAAACTTTCATCTGCAGCAATAGAGATAACACCTGACGTATATGTATCTGTAAATCCGTCTTTAGGTTTTCGGTTGCATGAAGTCAATGCAGCCAGAACACAAAAACTAATTAACCAGAATTGTCTCTTCATCATCACATTATTGTAATTTAAACATAACCGGAACAGTGTATTTCACCCTCACCGGTTTACCATTTTGCTTTCCGGGAATCCAATGAGGCATGGATTTTATCACACGAAGTGCTTCTTTGTCCAAATAAGGGTCTACTCCACGTGCCACGCGTGCATCTGCAATAGAACCATCTTTCTCCACAACAAACTGTACAATTACACGTCCTTGTGTTCCATTCTCCTGTGCAATGGTAGGATATTTAATATTCTTTGCAAGGAAAGACATCAACTCCGCATTTCCTCCGGGGAATGTAGGCATCTGTTCTACCATATCAAAGATTTTTTCGGGTTCTGGCTCAGCCTGTGTTACCACCTGCTTCAAGTCAGCAATATCTTTACCATTTGCTTCATCGTTGCCCTTTACATCGGCAATGGAGATAGCAACTTTCGTTTCCGTCAATTCCTGTTGACTCTTGATTTCATCATCTTCGTGTACCTCTTCATCTTTCTTGATAACGGGTGCTGTAAATTTGATAGAGCTTTTTAAGGCAGGAGGCGGAGGAGCTACCGGTTCCACTCTCTTCATTTCATCCTGTTTCACTTCCGGTTCTTCCAGTTGTGACAGGGTAGTAACTTCAGTCATTACCTCTTTTTGTTTAGGCGTAGCAAGTTTGATAAGTGCCGGGATACTAAATCCGATCAATGCAACTACTACTACAAACAGCATCGCTATATTGTGTCTCTTGGGTGAATCTTCACGCATCTTATAGGCACCATATGCCTTGTTCTTGCCATTGAATATCAGATCACACCATGCTGAAGAGGTCAAATCTATTTTTGCCATTGTTCTTTTTCTTTTTAGGTGTTACTTAATTATTCGGCAATATTTTGTGAGAGCTCACCTTTAGAGTCGTAATTCTTAATCAGGAATTCGTCTGCTTCGGCAATGTTCGTTATCACATACTTACCAATATTGCAAATTTGCATTTCATCGAGAGCGTCAATCAGATTCATATACGAAGCATCATCCGTAGCTTTAATAATCACTGTCGGAGTATCCTTTCCACCTTTTATCTCAGAAAGTTGCTTTGTAAATTCGTCCTCTGATATCTTTAGTTCAAGCTTCTGTTGTTTCAGTTCATTCACTTTACGCACAGCAGCCGCATTCTTTTTCAGAAGTATGGCCCTCAATCCATCCGGCTTATAACTCGTCTCTTTCAACGATGTATAGTCCTTATAGTTAGGCTCACCTTCATAATAGTATAATTTATTATCACTTCCCAACAACAATGTAATAGCTTGTGAAGCCTTCACTTTGCTCTGTTGTTCTTCTGTGATATTTTTATCATTGCTCGGCATGCTTATCTCCATCGTCTGAGGTTTGCTCAGAGAGGTACAAAGCATAAAGAACGTAATCAGCAACATGTTCATATCTACCATCGGCGTAAAGTCTACGCGTACGGTCATCTTTTTCTGTTTGCTGCCTTTTTTCTTTTTACCGCTTTCTTGTACTTCAGCACTCATAGTTTTATTCGTTTTTAGTTTTCAGAAGTAGTTTTCAGAGAGGTTATCAGATTGTATCTGTTTTCTCTGAGATCCTGAAGCGAGTTCATAACATTCTTAATCACAGCATATGGAGTATTCTGGTCTGCCTTAATAGCAATACGCAAATCTGAATTCACAGCACGTGCATTACGCACCCATGCCTTAAACTGATTATCGATACTATCACAAGGAATTCCTTCATTCTTCAATACAGCATCTTGTTGATCCGTTGGTAAATCCAGGAAAGTTTTCATGCTTTTCATTGGTACACCAAAGGTAGAAGAGATAGCAAACTTCTGTTCCTGCTCCGGTGTGAATGTAACTCCATATTCCTTTCCCATATTTTCCAGGACTTCTCTCATATCCGATTGTTTGTCCAGACTCATAAATATCTTTCCGTCCGGATCGACCAATATCGAAAGGATATTGCTTTCCGGAATTTTAATTTCGGAAACTGAGGCTGGAGTTGTTACTTGTACCGGTTCCTTTTTTACGAATGTAGATGTCAACATAAAAAAGGTAAGCAGCAACACAGTAACGTCACTCATCGCCGTCATATCGATGAACGTACTTTTCTTTTTAATTTTTGCTCTACCCATGATTTTTATTTTTTAAAGGGTTCGCACGCTTATTTATGAGTTGCAGCAAATGTCTGCACAATAGAGAATCCGACTTCGTCAAGGCTATAAGTCAGTTTATCAATCTTATTAGTGTAGTAGTTGTAAGAAATAACAGCCAATGCACCAGTAAGAATACCAAAAGCTGTATTGATCAAAGCCTCAGAAATACCTTGTGACAAAGCCATAGAGTCAGCACTACCACCGGCAGCCAAAGCAGCAAATGAACGGATCATACCGATAACTGTACCAAGTAGTCCCATCAAAGTACCTAAGGTAGTAATAGTACCGATAATCGGAAGGTTTTGTTCCATCATAGGCAATTCGAGAGCAGTAGCTTCTTCCAATTCTTTCTGAATAGCCAACAACTTCTGGTCTTTAGACAATGTATTGTCTTTTTCCATTTCATCATACTTTTTCAGAGTAGCAGTAACTACGTTAGCTACAGAGCCACGTTGTTTGTCACAGATTTCCTGTGCCTTTTGCAAATCACCAGCAGAAAGTGCTCCTTTAATGTTTTCTACAAATTTCACCAAAGTTCCTTTACCGAAAGCCGAACGAAGTGCAAAATAACGTTCTACACTAAGAGCAAGAACAGTCAGCAATAAAGTCTGAATAACCGGTACGATAATACCACCTTTGTAAATTGTTCCTAAGAAGTTTCCAGGCAATGGATGATTGTTGGGGTCGTTGTTCACAAAGTTTCCAGGATTTCCGAGCAAGAATTCATAGATGCAGATAGCCAGTATAAAACAGCATACAATAACCCATCCGGCAGATTTGATACCTTTAAACGAGGATTTTTTTTGAGTAGTTTCCATAATCAGTTTTTTGTTTTAAAGAATTTATTAATTTGATTGAATTTAAAATTCAGAGGTACAATTGAGCGCAACGCACCCGGGCCCTACGGCAAAGAATAGCATTCTAAGCCGCATAGCAAACGTGCAGAAAAAATAAAAAGGAATTAAATAAGGATACGTCTTAGCGCGAAGATGTAGTATTCGCTGCTGGATTGAGCGTAATAAGGATCCTTATCAGAATGGTAGGATTTACTTTTGTCAAGTACTAATAAATTCTCTCTTAGACACAGCTTATGCATAATATCCTTCAAAGAATCGAAGATTTCCATGCTGCGACGCATACGCTGATTATGGGAGGGAGTGTGTGACTCGGAGATTGGTTTAAAACCCAACTCTACATCCGAAACTGATAATGCATGTAACCTGTTATAAAAAGCAACATCTTCACTATCTAAAGAAGCGGCATTTTTAGCAGATTCCGAAACCTGGCAGGTAGTAGCAGAAGAATCGTCTATATTCAATGCATTCCCCCGCATACTAAATGATAGCAGCAGCAGAATAAACATTAGTAGATATTTAACAGACGTTTTCATCGTACACTTTATAAAAAGGTTTCAAATCATGAATTGAAATATGCCGCAAAAATAATAACTAATCAGATATAAAGCCTATAATTTACATCTTTTAATTATCAAGAATTTCAACTCTACAATAATAACATACTTCAGTTCCATTTTGTTTTAACTAAAAGAATCTTTCTTTTAAATGAATATATGCCCTACACAAAAAAGAGATTGATTATACATCAAGTTTCCTTCTAAAAATAGTTCATTTAGGAAGGATACAATATAATAGTTAATAGCGTTTCACTATAGAGTTTTATATAATATTACTTATTGATTTTCAGAAATTTTGTAGATTGTTTTCAGTGCTTTCCTTTATAATATAACAAGTAGAACGTAAATGCCAGAAACCGCCTTAATCCGATTTAACTGATAATTAAATTATATTGGATGTCATTATTCAATAAAATGCAGATAGACACCAATTAATACATATTAAAAGACAATTATTCCCTTTTATCTATCAACCACTTTTTCCTGTGCTTCCCGCACGGGTAGTTTTCTCCAGGCGGTGTTTACTTTGGTTCACCACAGAGTGGCACAGAGTTTCACAGG
>NZ_JAASHC010000028.1:0-67921 GCF_019734355.1 Bacteroides sp. K03 | reverse complement strand
TAAATAATTAATATTCAATTAAATAACAATAAGAAAAGTACATATGCAATAGTAAATTATTTAATGCGTCGGCCCTGCACAGAGAAAAGGAACGTTCCTTTCTGAGAAAGACAAAGTGCAATACCGGGGAAGGATAACGATACTGCTTCGAGGGACTTCCGATATCAAAAAGATACGCCCGATAATATTCACTACCTAATAGGGTTTTAAGTGCATTTCACCACAGAGGACGCAGAGAACACGGAGTTTTAAATCTTTAATGAAACGCGGATTAACGCAGATTAAAAGACTGTGGATCTTTATTATCTATTTGTTTCTCTTTGCGAAAATCTGCGTTCATCTGCGTTTCAATAAATCATCGCTTAGTGTACCTCCCCGTGCGGGAAGTACTCATGTCTATTCAGATCCGAATCAAATAGTATACTAATCTGCATGATTATGGCAAAATAATCATGTATATTTGCGCAAACTAATTATAAGAACAATATGGCAAAATACAAAAGAATCCTGTTGAAGCTCAGTGGTGAGAGCCTGATGGGAGAAAAAAAGAGTGGAATCGACGAGAAAAGACTCGCCGAGTATGCAGCACAGATAAAAGAAATTCATGAACAAGGTGTACAAATAGGCATCGTCATAGGTGGTGGAAACTTCTTCCGTGGGCTCACAGGAGCCGGCAAAGGTTTCGACCGTGTAAAAGGCGATCAAATGGGTATGCTGGCAACAGTTATGAATAGCCTTGCCCTTAGCTCAGCCCTCGTTGCCGCCGGTGAAAAGGCCCGCGTACTGACAGCTATCCGCATGGAGCCTATCGGCGAATTCTATAGCAAGTGGAAGGCGATTGAATATATGGAAGCCGGTGAAATCGTTATCATGTCTGCCGGAACAGGAAATCCGTTCTTCACAACCGATACCGGTTCTTCTCTGCGCGGCATCGAAATAGAAGCCGACGTAATGTTGAAAGGTACCCGTGTAGACGGGATATACACCGCTGATCCGGAAAAAGATCCTACTGCTACAAAATTCGATGATATCACTTATGATGAAGTGTTGAAACGCGGTTTGAAGGTGATGGACCTTACGGCTACTTGCATGTGCAAGGAAAATAATCTCCCGATTGTAGTATTCGATATGGATACAGCAGGAAATCTGAAAAAAGTAATCAACGGAGAAGAAATTGGCACGGTGGTACACAATTGACAATATATGTATAAACAAGATAGAAAAGAGGATGTATCCGGAAATTGGACACATCCTCTTATTCTTTACTTATACAAACATGTATATAACTTCTTCTTGAAGATGTTTATTCTTTAACTACCTTGAATGACTTCACATCTTTACCGCCTTTGGTTACTCGTACGTAATACATACCTTGTTCACCTACGGAAAGTTGTTTTATATCACCCATAACAGCATCAACACCTAATGTTTTCACAAGTTGTCCTGCGCTCGTATAAACATATACAACATAATTTCCGCTTTCTGCAAAAACCAGATTAATTACGTCTTTAAATGGATTCGGATACATTCTAAGTTGTACGGTTCCGGTCTCTTCTATACCTGACCCGCCAGTACCAATAACCACACAATCAGAAACAGCCGTTGTTACTTTTCCATATACATTTTCCAATGTAACCTGTGCATCATAAGTACCATCTGTAGCATAAGAAACCTTAGCTGTACCGGCTTCGTCATTTTGCTCTTTCATTGTAGCACCATTCAAATTCCATGTAGTAGCAGAGGTTATCTCCATTACACCAGTTCTGAAAGGAACTCCTGTAGACATTTGAGGAGCGGTAACAGGAACATCGTTGTCGACTTTTTCGATCGTTTTTACAGTAGTTACAGCACCTTTATAAGTACCTTCGGAACCAAAGTTTTCAAAATAGCCTTCTTCGTCAGGATCCGTTTCAAAATTGAAATAGCCCACTAAACCAGCCGGTAATTCATCAATATCAGGATCAAAACCATTCATTGCAGCTACTACTTCATCGTCTGTAACAGCACGATTATAGAACTGGATTTCATCTAAAGAACCAACAAATCCACTACGGCTTGCAGCACTACCTCCGAAACGAGGAGTACCCTTTCCCTCATAAGAGTGTGGGCCTGTGTATTGATCTACTAATTTACCATTAAAATACATTTTAGTTGTATTCCCATTGACACTGAATGCAATATGTGCCCATTTATTAGGAATTACTTTATAGTCTTCTGCTATAGTTCCTTTGTTTCCTGCATTCCCAAGCAGACGAACCCATATATAATTTTCGGGAGCAATGTCTACCCATACATCTCCCCAAGCATTTTTAGGCCAACCATCTGCATAGTTGCGTTGGCTATACAAAGCTGTTCCTTCAGAAGCGGGTTGTACGTTTTCATCTATTTTCATCCAAAAAGCAATCGTAAACGGGGTCTTATTACAGAGTTCTATCGGAAGAGTAAATGATTGCACATCTGTCAAATGAAGACCTCTTGAAACGGTACCGTCACGTTTTACACCTTCGTAACTGAAAGTTACATCTTCATTTACGGCAGCAGCCTTCTTATCAACGTTCAAACCGGTCAATTCATTGATACCCCCTGTTTCCTCAGGGGTAACCTGAACGAAACCGCGATACATAGTTGCTACACCACCAATCGTAACTTCCATATCATAGAAACCAACTTCATTCAAAGAAGTAGTAAACTCTGTAACATCAGCAAATGTACCGGCATCGGTTGCATCCGTAGCTTTCTTCAATTTGAATGTAGCAGGAGCATGAGTTACATCATAGAATTTAACTGTAAATTCCTGACCTGGTTTTATAATCTCTTTATCTATAGTGATTGTCTCAATAGGATCTACTACACGTTCCATCTTTTCGGACCAAACGATAGCACTACGTTCTCCTGCCGGATTGACTGCACAGATACCAACTTGTACCGTTTTGTCTTCAAGAGCAGACGGAGCACCAACAATATAAGCAGCCCATGAAGTAGTTGCAGTACACAAAATAGGTTCTGAACTTTCATTCTCGCGTACATAAACTTCGTAATACCAAGCATTTACATCATCATTGTAAACTGGAGTACCTTCAGCTTCATTGATATCCTTATCACCACAACGCCAAATAACTTTCACATCACTTGAATTGAAATGTCCGCCCAATACTTCTGCATGAGTAATGGTAATATCAGCAGGTGTCATTGTCAGAGCTGGATCAATAATAGACATTTCACCCAACAATAATTCATAACTAGGAGTAGTATTCTGTATGTCCAATGCAATACATGCAATCTTATCACCCGCATTCACACCTACTTCGCTAAGCTTAACTTTGGCAGTAAACCACTCACCAACTTTCGCTACGTCCGGTAATGAATAGGAAACAAAATTATTTTCACTACCCGTTTTAGAGAAACAAAGTGCTAATTTAGGACTTGTACCGCCATTTACCATTTTATAAGTTACGCTGACTTCACAACCATCGGTGACATCCAATTCCGTTTTGAAAAGACGAACTTTAGAATTTGCCGTAGCACCATGGATTTTCAATGCAGAACCACCATACCATGCATCGTCAAATGTGAAATTCAGATTAATAGCATCTGCAGGAACCGAAGTAGCTTCAGTCCACGAATTAGTGATCCACCATCTCCATGTCGGCAAGAAGTCTTGCATACCGATATTATACCATTTATTACCGAATGTTGTCACACCTTCATTCTTAAAGAAAGTACCATTACCTAAGTTGAAACGAGTCACAAACGGAAGAGTATTCAACGTACTCTGAGCATTTACAAACGCTGCGATACCATGGAAACCTTCCAGGTCGGCTTTGCCAAAGCCACGGCGTTCATTGTTTATATTCGGACAAATAGCAGGATTACGTTTGCCTCCGGAGAAGAACATCTCAAGTTTTTCCTGATATAAATTCTGGATAGCTAAATCTGAGGTTCCGTTTTCTGTAGAGGCCTGATGGATTACATTATCATCATGAGCACCCCATAACCCGATAGAGAATGGCTGATCTTTCAGTAGTACCCAGTTTCCATCTGCACCTGCATTGTTATGCAAACCTCGTCCTTGAATATCCATACCCGCATATACATCATAAGTATTGCGTTGCAGTTTTTGAGCTGTAGCCAAAGAGGTAGCCAATTTATTCGGATTCCAGTTGTAGTTCAAGAAGTAAGCATCTGTAACAGCCTTCCCATCTTTTGAGAACCACTCATCGTTTCTGTCACTTAATTGGTCTGTCCAGGACACATATCCGTCATTTGTCTGAGATTCATACCAAATCACTTTAAAATGCCAGTCTATTTCTGTAGCAGCATCATGACAGGCTGCAAAAAAGCCTTTCAAATTATCAGCCAAAGGTTGTCCCAGACCTCCTTCAGGATTAACACCTACTCCATCGAGTCCATAGAATTTCAATATCTGAACGAATTTCTTGGCATACTTAAATTCACTTCCCTCCTTCTTAACCAGTTTTTGTAATTCCGGACTTACAGAACCCTCAAAGAATATTAAACAACCCGTCATTACTCCATTTTTATGAGCAACGTCATTGAATACTCCCGGAACACGAATCCAACCATTGGACCAGTTACCATGATAATCCAGATATTGCCACATACTGAAATTATCAGCATTAAAATTGTAACGCGGCAACGGCCCCCATACTTTAGAGTTCTCCCCAACAGGACACCACCATAAAACCTTGCGTTCGTCACCTCTTGTGGGGACAACCTGAGTCTTGTCATTCTTTATACGAGCCTTAGGACGTACACGTGAAACAAAAAAGTTTTCATCAATATATCCCGACTTATCACTGAAAGGTTTTCCTGGCTCCCATGTATCAAGCATTTCACTCCAACTTGCACCCATATCCACCGCATAGTCCAGTGTATAGGCTGGAGCAGTCTGCGCATTAGCTTCTATAAATAAAGAAGCTAAAATACTTGCAAAAAGTACCTTTTTTTTCATTGCATCATTTTTTAATGGTTAATAATTTATTTAATAGCTTTTGTCAGCTCTTTTTCAATAGCCTGAAATACATAAATCCCCGAACGTCTCATCGTAAATCTCCATTTACCTTCATTTGCAGGAGTTTTAGCCTCATCCAGTACCAGTGTATAAATGTGTGTATCCGGATCAAAAAACTCGTTACTTAATGTACGTGTTTCCTTTTTGGTGGTAATAGGAGAAATAATTGAAATTTTATCTTCCTTCTCCTTCACTTGATCTAACTTGAAAAACACTTTGTATTTACCATCAGCATCGGCTGTAATAGGGGCATCATCCAGAAATCCTTTTTTAATAAATTCAAAAGTTGTAAGTTCTTCCTTTAAACCAAACTCCCAGCGTTCAATAAAAAGTTTCCAGGTTCCATCCGATAGGAAATCCTTAGGTAGTTGTATCTGTAAATTCTGAATGACTGCAGGCAATTTTTCATCATCAGCACCAGTCGCCACTTTCACCTGCCGGAAGTCTTGTGATACAAAAACCAGCGAATCGACAGATTGTCCCGACCAACCGCTTGCCTTAATATTCAGAAGATCTGCATAGGTATCTACATCAATTTCCTTATCTGCTAATAATACACAGTTGATTTTCCCTACATTTTCTTCTTCTTTATCACGACGTACAATTAGATCCCATTCGCCTACACTCCATTCATCCGTACGGGATGTTGTTATAAATACATGTTCAGGATCATAATTTAACTCACCCTCGGCAACATCCAATATTTCCGGATAGCTCCAATTCATATACATATTTACGCCATCTTTACGTAGCAGGATTTTATCAACTGGCTGGATACCGGGGAGATAAACCTTAAATGCGACTTCCTGGCCAATAACCACTTCACTTTTCTCTACTTTAAAATCTGAAACTAAATTAGCCGCTGAATAAGATACTTCTGTATTGTCATTACACGAAAACAAAAATATACTTACAATCGCACTTACTATAACAATATATTTTTTCATAATTATATTAATTAAAAATTAGCAATATCTGTATCCCACCATAAACGGGTTGATTGTTGATCAGGACCATTTAATACCGGTATAGCAGAGGTTTCAATGTCCGCTTTATTTTCACTATCTCCTCCCACAGCATATGGAATACGAAGTATCCCAACCAAAGGATCGATACTTCCATCACCGTCAGCGAACGAACCTTTCACCGGTGCAATCATATGAGGATACCCCGTACGTCTCATATCGGCCCATGCAACAGCCGACATCGGGAAAAGAGCAATCCATTTTTGAGTGATGATCTTTTCAAGCATGACCTCTTTAGAGTCGTTGTTACTCCATTTATTGCAAACATTCATAACTCCTTCTGCATTGTTCCGCAAATCGTAATAATCTCTGTAATCTGCTGATATTACACTCTCTGAAACGATGTATTGATCGTATTTATCACTAAATCCAAATTCTTTAAAACTGGTTCTGACACCTTCGTTATAGAAGTGTTCAGGAGTACCTCCCATTGCCCAACCCCTCAATGCACCTTCAGCACGCAAAAAGTACACTTCGGAAACTTTAAATATTTCCAATGGCTTCTGAGAGAAGTTGGTAGAGAGTTTAGAAAAAGACAA
Organism: Bacteroides sp. K03; assembly: GCF_019734355.1. Lineage (NCBI taxonomy): Bacteria > Pseudomonadati > Bacteroidota > Bacteroidia > Bacteroidales > Bacteroidaceae > Bacteroides > Bacteroides sp. K03. The sequence goes on along the minus strand of NZ_JAASHC010000028.1, from coordinate 61,325 downwards.
GTAAGTAGGAGATGTATTCGGGTCTTCGGTTAAGGATCCGTTTCTCATAGATAAATAATCAGAATTTGTATCTAATACTTTACGTCCGGATATATCATAGATATCAGCTGAGTTTTTTGAAAAAAACTCTTCTAACATCGGATGTCCTGTACGCTTTAATATATTATGCAAATTCGCGTTCAAACGACTATCTACCCAGTTACTGGATATCTTAAATAAAGGATGTCTGTCCAAATACAGTTTATATACATCAAGCGCTATATCATTATCCGAAGCTTCCAAAACGCCTGATTTAATAGCTTCTTCTGCTATTCTTTGAGCCTTATCCGGAGCTGCTTTTACCATATTCATAGCCATCCGTAAGCGCAAGGAGTTTGCAAACTTTATCCAGTTATCTACTTTACCACCCGCAATTTTATCCATGGATGAAATCGTTCTATCCAATTCAGCATCAGGATTCTTTTTGTACTCAAACAAAATGTCAATATCGCGTTGCAAGTCCAAGAAAATGGAGTCGTAAATGTCTTCAACCGAATTGTATGTCAAAGGATGCTCTTCTTTTAATACTTTATAATCATTGTATGGAAAAGGACCATGCACTCCTGAATACAAATGGGCTTCGTAGGAATATAGAATATTGGCTATTGCACCAAGAGGTTCAGCTTTCAACGTTTTTGCAGAAGCCATTACAGGTACTACTTGTTGAGCAACCCAAGTCATGTTTGCTTTAGGGCCAGAAGCAAAATCGTCATTTATTACATAAGTAGATTTGATACGACCCTGAAAATTATGCGGCAAGCACATATACCCACAATAATTATCCATATGCAGGTTAAATTGATATTGGTACTTGTGTTCACGTTTATCAATCAGAAGCTCTTGAGCAGTAATAAGTAACCCGGCAGCGGTGGAAATACTTGAGACCGAATCCGTAGCATGCTCCATCGTAGAATTAGACTTCAAGTTGTCAACTACACCATCATAACACCCTGTTAATACCCAACCGGATATTACTGAAAATAATATTATCTTATTTAAATATTTCATATCTTTATTTATTAAAATGAAGCCTTTAAATTAATACCGAAGCTCCGTGTTGTAGGCAGACTGAAACAGTCAATTCCACCAAATCCGTTACTTGTAGAAACAGATACATCCGGATCAACTGGTGATTTTTTATAAATGAAAAATAAATTACGCCCTACAACAGAGACAGACAGATTTTTACCATTACCAAACAGACTACGGAATGTATATCCCATTGAAAGTTCACGCAGACGTAAGTTAGTTGCATCATAAGTATACTCGGATAATGCAGCCAGTCCACCACCTATTGTTTGATAATAATCTTGTGCTGATGCTATTTGACCATCACCCATAATTATACCAGGAACGGCTTGTTGTACAATATTACCATCAACAATAGATTCTTTCATATATACAATTCCCCGGTCGCGAGCATCACCAGATCGCTTAGAGACCCCGTAGTAATCAAGTTTGGCCTCTGTTAAAGACACGATCTTGCCACCGACCTTACCATCAATCAAGAAATAAAGTGAGAAGTCCTTATAATTGAAAGTATTGTTCCATCCAAAATTTACTTTAGAGTTTGCATTCCCAATATAGGTACTACAATCATTAGTAATCACAGGAGCGCCATATCGGTCAGTTATGATCTTACCATTCTGATCACGTTTTATGGTATTAGCATATAAATCACCATATGGACGACCCTTCCGATAAATAATCTTAAGACCGGATTCCTGTCCTAAGTCAATCGTAATATCCTTATCATTACCATAAGTTTGTAAGATCTCATTATCATTATATGAAATATTAAAACCTGTTTTCCAGGACCAGTCCTGGTTTATCATCCAATAGTAATTAGTAGTAAATTCAAAGCCACGATTACGAACACGTCCGCTATTTATCGGTCTTGAACCTGCCGTTGCCGATGACACTGTTAAATATTGATTGTGCATAATACTATTATAGAGAGTCAGATCCCAGTCCCATGCATTATTGAAAAAACGTCCTTCGAATCCCAACTCTGTAGATGTCACGGTTTCTGGTCTTGGATCCTCAAATCGTGTAAACTTTTTCGCCCCATATCCTCCTGTATTAAAGTCATAAGGTAGCTCATCAAATAAAACATTTGGAATAGAATTACCGACCTGACTGTATGATAGACGAACCTTTAATAAATTCACCTTATCACTCGTAAACTTAAAAACGTCATTTAACAGGACGTTTCCACCCAGCGCATAATAAGCATAACTCGGCGATGTACCATAAGGAACAAACTGCTGAAACGCTTGCGACCAGTCATTACGAACACTAAAATCAACATAGGCCATCTGTTTATAACCAACAGAAGCCGTTGCATATACAGAATGCTCCCAATTTTTAGATTTATTCAATTCGTTCTTATATAGAGATGGGTTCTTGATATTTTGAGGATCGTAAACATTCGGAATAGCTGTTGTATCTCCCATCGTATAATATAAGGACAACTTCCGATTGTTGATTTCCTGCATACTTCCACCAACATTTACAGACAGATCAAAGTCTTTTATACTTTTCGCATATGAGATTAACCCGTCAATAAATATCTGTGTATCAGTCTGTCTATCTGTATAATAAACTGAATTATAGAAGTTTTTACCTCTCGTACCGTGATATGTCTCCCCTTCATTACGGACATTATTCACATCATAATTCATACGAGCCTGTGCAGACAACCCCTCCATGATATTCACTTTTGCAGAAATAGAAGTATAAAAACGATCCAGATATGCTGTGTTAATGATACGATTAGCAGTCCAATATGGAGAGTTACCGTTTTCTTCCGTTTGCCAAGGCCATACCTGGATAGGACCTTCTCCCGTTTTACGAGGAGTTTTTGTCCCTATTGAGTTTGTATACCAATTTTCTGAGTTTAATGCATATAATGCTCCATAGGTTTCTTGATTATCTTTAAAATAGCGAATATCCGCATTACGTGGCATCAAATACAAATTATACAATGGATTACCAAAGTATCCCGAAGAAGGTTTATTCTTGGATTCCTGTTTTACGTAATTTGCAGAAAAGCTAAGTTCCAATTTGTCTTTAAATAATTTAAAATTATTTCTAAAAGAAAAGATGTGTCTGGAAAAAGTATTATTAGGCATCATTCCTTTAGCTTGTGTATTTCCATAAGAAAAGTAACTTTGGGAAATTGCATTTCCTCCCGTTATTGAAATTGTATTATTAAAATTCGTTCCCGTCTTCAGAAAATTCCCAATATTGCTTTGCGCACTATTGCGTGCATAAGGAATATCTTCTAAAGTTCGATCAGAAAGGCGACCAATAGCCCCTCCCCAAGAGGTGGTAGTTAATCGTCTTGAATAAGTTGGATTTATTATCTGACTGCCGTTCGCAAAATAACCATTTGTGAAATATTCAACTCCTGCTCCATAATTATCCTGAAATTCCGGAGTAACCAAAGGAGTCTCAAACAAAGAACTACTGGATACATCAACAGATACTTTTCCTTCATAGCCTTTTTTAGTTGTAATCAGTAGTACACCATTTGCGGCACGGCTACCATACAAGGCTGCAGCATTTGCTCCTTTTAAAACATTAATACTCTGGATATCATCCGGGTTGATATTAGATAAACCATCACCACCGTCATGTCCGCCACCATAAGCAATATTGCCCTCAATCTGTCCTTGATTATGGTCGGCCATAGGAATACCATCTAATACAATCAATGGAGAATTGGTTCCTAAAATAGAAGCATTACCACGTAATAGAATTTTAGATGAACCACCCGCTCCTGTTGAATTAGGAGTGATCACCAATCCTGCTGTTTTACCTTGCAGTGCATTTATAAAATTTGCATCTTTTGCGCGTGTCAACTCTTTACCGTCTACCTTTTGAGTTGCATATGTCAGTGATTTAGCAGCACGTTCAATTCCCATAGCAGTAACTACCACCTCATTTAGCATTTGGGTATCTTCTTCCATTACGATATCGAAAGATTTAGTATTGGCAACAGGAAGACTTATTTTCCGATAACCGATATAGGAGATTTCTAATACAGCACTGTTATTAGCCACTTCAATAGAATAATCTCCGTTTATGTCGGTAATAGTCCCGTTAGCGGTACCTTTAATCAAGACACTTACACCAATTAGTGGTTCTCCGTGTGTATCGGAGATATGTCCTTTGATAACACGTTTGTTCTGCGTTACAGTATTTACAGTTTCCCCTTTATTTGTAAATAGTACTAAATACTTGTCACGAATAGAATAAGAGGCACCTGAATTCTTTAATAAACGTGTCATCACAACTGATAGCTTTTCATGAGAAGCTCTGATTGTGACCATCTGATCAGGATTTACATCTTTTGTATTATAGACAACAGAAAGAGAGGCTTGATGCCCGATTTCAGTTAAAACCTTACTCAATGAAGCATTTGTAAAGTCTAAATTCAATAATACATCTTGTGCAGAAGCGCTCAACACTGTTGGAGCCAGAAGAAAAAGGAATAATAGCAAGATTCGGCTCTTGCCCTTTGTAATTTTTTTCATTTCATATTCTTTTAACGTTAACAATTCCTAGAATTATCTCAATATCAAACTTCGGTATAGAAAATAGTTTGTGTGTAATCTATAATTCTTTATCAAATTACATATTAATAATTTAAACGTTTTATATAATACAATCCATTTAATAAACTTACTAAAGAAAAAGAAAAAAAAATCATTTAATTACATTCCATCATTTTCAACGAGATGATAGGACACTTCAGCTTAACTATTTCGATTATCCAACATACTTTATTGACAACCTATGTCTTAATTATATATTCTTTGGTAAGAAACAAACAAACTTATATCCACTCATTTCGTATACTTTGGGGAATCTATATCTATATTACCTAATAGACATAAATCCCGTATCGTGCACTTAAAACATCCGGATGTTTTCCTAAAGAACATGGGGATGTTGTACATAAAAACATCCCCATGTTTTATATAACAACATGCGGATGTTATTGAAAGAGAAGTCTTATATAAAGATGAACAAGAAGCTATGGTACAACCTGGTACATCCATATATTGTTGTACTACAAAAAGCTACGAAATAGCCTGGGTATAAACACCAACCAGTTACCGATCAAACAAGGCTGATTTTTCTGCCTTTTTCATTATTTATAACTAACAGCCTGCTTTCTCTTTCCATTATTGTTGCAGATAAGCAAAAAATAATCTACTTTTGTTCTTCATTCAGTAAATAGTAAACTATATAAAGCAAAAGAATATGATAGACGTAAAGACTTGTATCAACGATTCACAAGAGAAAATGGATATGGCCATTATGTACCTGGAAGAGGCACTGGCTCACATCCGCGCCGGTAAAGCAAGTACCAGATTGCTGGATGGAATCCGTGTAGATTCTTATGGAAGCATGGTACCTATTAGTAATGTAGCTGCCGTAACCACTCCGGATGCACGTAGCATTACTATCAAACCGTGGGATAAAGGTATGTTCCGTATCATTGAAAAAGCAATTATTGACTCTGATTTAGGTATTATGCCCGAGAACAATGGTGAGATCATCCGTATCGGTATCCCTCCTTTGACAGAGGAACGTCGTAAGCAACTGGCAAAGCAGTGTAAAGCTGAAGGTGAGACAGCCAAAGTAAGCGTACGTAATGCCCGCCGTGACGGTATTGACACACTGAAGAAAGCCCTGAAAGAAGGTCTTGCAGAGGATGAACAGAAGAATGCAGAAGCCAAACTGCAGAAAATCCATGATAAGTATATCAAGCAGATTGATGATATGCTGGCTGAAAAGGACAAAGAAATTATGACAGTGTAAATTAGTAGTTAAGTAATCAAGTAGTTAAGTAGTAAGTAGCAGATGTTTCTGTTTGTATCCTACTTAACTACTTGACTACTCACTACTTGACTACTAAAGAATGATGAGAGGACTGGTAATAAAGAATACAGGGAGCTGGTATCAGGTAAAAACTGATGACGGGCAGTTTATCGAATGCAAGATAAAGGGAAATTTCCGTCTGAAAGGAATACGTAGCACCAATCCTGTTGCTGTGGGCGATCGTGTTCAAATCATACTAAATCAGGAGGGTACTGCTTTTATCAGCGAAATAGAAGACAGAAAGAACTACATCGTTCGCCGTTCCTCCAATCTTTCTAAACAATCTCACATCCTTGCTGCCAATCTCGACCAGTGTATGTTAGTGGTGACGGTGAATTACCCCGAAACATCCACAATCTTCATCGACCGTTTTCTTGCCTCGGCAGAAGCCTATCGTGTACCGGTAAAGCTGATATTCAATAAAGTAGACGCTTACAATGAAGATGAACTGCATTATCTGGACAGCCTCATCAACCTCTATACAAATATCGGTTACCCCTGTTTCAAAATCTCAGCTAAAAAGGGAGAAGGGATTGATACCATCAAAGAAGAGCTGAAAGGACGGATTACTCTATTTTCCGGGCATTCGGGAGTGGGGAAATCAACTCTGATCAATGCCATACTTCCGGAACAGGAAGTAAAGACCGCTGAAATATCTGCGTATCACAATAAGGGAATGCATACTACTACTTTCTCCGAAATGTTTGCCGTAGCAGACGGAGGTTATATCATCGACACTCCGGGTATCAAAGGATTCGGAACCTTCGACATGGAAGAAGAAGAAATAGGACATTACTTCCCGGAAATATTCAAATTTTCTGCTGACTGCAAATACAACAACTGTACTCACAGGCACGAACCCGGCTGCGCAGTCCGGCAAGCCGTAGAGCAACATTACATCAGCGAATCACGTTACACTTCTTATCTGAATATGCTCGAAGATAAAGAAGAGGGAAAATACCGTGCCGCCTATTGATTTATTAACTCTTTTTCACTCACTGCGTATTAAACTATCTTCCCAATCGCCTGTCTAAATTAAGACGTTATATACTATACTTAACAGGTACACAACACCACATCGCGTACCTATAATATAAAACATACATGGACAAGAGGATTAAATGGGGTATTATCATCATCGTAGGCGCCGGATTGATAGGAGGTGGCATCTACTCGCAAATGCCTAAACAAAACGCCGAACTGGCAGCAGCCGACAAAGTAACCCAAAATCAAAAGGGAGGTAAAAAGATTCTGAATGTAAATGCACGGATTATAAAGCCGCAATTGCTTACAGATGAAATACGCATCAGCGGTAGCCTGCTACCCGATGAAGAGGTTGACCTTTCATTTGAAACATCGGGAAAGATTGTAGAAATCAACTTTGAAGAAGGCAGTGCCGTAAAAAAAGGCCAACTATTGGCTAAAGTAAACGACCGGCAACTGCAAGCACAACTACAGCGCCTTGTCTCCCAACTGAAGCTGGCAGAAGACCGTGTATTCCGCCAGAATGCCCTGTTGGAAAGAGATGCTGTCAGCAAAGAAGCTTACGAACAGGTAAAAACAGAACTTGCCACACTGAATGCTGATATAGATATTGTCAAAGCAAACATAGCACTGACAGAACTTCGTGCCCCGTTTGACGGCGTTATCGGTCTGCGACAAGTCAGCGTAGGAGCCTATGCCTCTCCCAGTACCATTGTAGCCAAACTAACCAAGATATCTCCGTTGAAAGTAGAGTTTGCAGTACCAGAGCGATATGCCGGGCAAGTAAAAAAAGGAGCAAACCTGACCTTCCACCTCGAAGGGCAACTTGACGGGTTCGATGCCAAAGTATATGCCACCGAGTCAAAAATCAGTGAGATGCACTCACTAACCATACGTGCACTCTACCCCAACAGTAGTGGTAGTGTACTTCCCGGTCGTTATGTAAGTGTTCATTTGAAGAAAGAAGAGATTCCCAACGCAATTGCAGTACCTTCGGAAGCGATTGTCCCCGAAATGGGAAAGGACAAAATATACCTTTACAGAAACGGAAAAGCACAACCGGTAGAGATCTCCACCGGCATACGTACCGAAGCTGAAGTACAGGTACTAAGAGGTCTGCAAGTAGGCGATACTATTATAACTTCGGGAACACTGCAACTTCGTACAGCACTACCTGTCACTCTTGATAACATTGATTAAACCAGCCGCCTTATGAATATATCCGAATTAAGCATACGCCGGCCGGTATTATCAACGGTACTGACAATTATTATCCTCCTCTTCGGGTTCATCGGATACAGCTATCTTGGTGTACGCGAATATCCGTCGGTGGATAATCCCATTATATCGGTATCCTGCTCCTACCCCGGTGCAAATGCTGATGTTATTGAAAATCAGATCACAGAACCACTGGAACAGAATATCAACGGTATTCCCGGTATTCGCTCTCTGTCGAGTGTCAGCCAGCAGGGACAATGTCGTATTACGGTAGAGTTTGAGCTTTCCGTCGATCTGGAAACAGCGGCCAATGATGTGCGTGACAAAGTATCACGTGCCCAGCGCTATTTGCCCCGCGATTGTGATCCTCCTACGGTATCAAAAGCCGATGCCGATGCCATGCCTATCCTTATGGTAGCCCTCCAGAGCGAAAGACGTTCGCTACTGGAACTGAGTGAAATAGCCGACCTTACCGTAAAGGAACAGCTTCAGACAATTGCCGATGTAAGTAGCGTATCTATCTGGGGTGAAAAACGTTACTCCATGCGTTTGTGGCTGGACCCTATCAAGATGTCCGGTTATGGTATCACGCCTATCGACGTAAAGAATGCAGTGGACAAAGAGAATGTGGAATTGCCTTCGGGTAGTATCGAAGGAAACACCATAGAACTGACGATTCGTACGCTGGGTTTGATGCATACGGCAGAAGAGTTCAACGACCTCATTATTAAAGAGGACAATAATCAGATTGTTCGTTTCAGTGATATTGGTCGCGCCGAATTGGGTCCGGCAGACATCAAAAGTTACATGAAAATGAACGGAGTCCCCATGGTTGGTGTAGTTGTCATCCCCCAACCGGGTGCTAACCATATCAAGATTGCCGATGCAGTGTACGACCGTATGGAAAGAATGCAAAAAGATCTTCCGGAGGATGTGCACTACAACTATGGATTCGATAATACCAAATTTATCCGTGCTTCCATCAATGAAGTAAAACAAACGGTGTACGAAGCATTTGTACTGGTTATCATCATCATTTTCCTTTTCCTGCGCGACTGGCGCGTGACACTCGTACCGTGTATTGTGATCCCCGTTTCACTGATTGGCGCATTCTTCGTCATGTACCTGGCGGGATTCTCTATCAACGTGCTTTCGATGCTTGCGGTAGTTCTGTCGGTGGGGCTTGTGGTGGATGATGCAATTGTTATGACCGAAAACATTTATGTCCGGATTGAACAGGGTATGGCACCGAAAGAGGCAGGAATCGAAGGAGCCAAAGAAATTTTCTTTGCCGTTATCTCCACTACGATTACGCTGGTAGCCGTGTTCTTCCCTATTGTGTTCATGGATGGTATGACAGGACGGCTCTTCCGGGAGTTCAGTCTGGTTATTTCAGGATCGGTTATTATATCCTCTTTTGCAGCATTGACTTTCACACCGATGCTTGCTACCAAACTGCTGATAAAGCGTGAAAAGCAAAACTGGTTTTACAGAAAAACAGAACCATTCTTTGAAGGAATGAATCGCCTATATAGCCGTTCGCTGGCAGCATTTCTGCGGAAACGCTGGTTGGCATTACCCGTTATCGCCGTTACTATCGGAATCATTGTATTCTTATGGGACTATATTCCTGCAGAAATGGCACCGCTGGAAGACCGTTCTCAAATCAGTATCAATACACGTGGAGCAGAAGGTGTAACCTATGAATATATACGAGATTATACAGAGGACATCAACGACCTTGTCGATTCCATTATTCCCGATGCAGAATCCGTAACTGCCCGTGTTTCAAGTGGTAGCGGTAACGTACGTATCACACTGAAAGATATGAAGGACCGTAACTACTCACAGATGGACGTAGCCGAAAACCTGTCTAAAGCAGTACAGAAAAAGACCATGGCACGCTCGTTTGTGCAGCAGTCTTCTTCTTTCGGAGGACGACGCGGAGGTATGCCTGTACAATATGTATTGCAAGCTACCAATCTGGAAAAACTTCAGGAAGTACTGCCGAAGTTTATGGCAAAAGTATACGAAAACCCGGTATTCCAAATGGCCGATGTCGACCTGAAATTCAGTAAACCCGAAGCACGTATCAATATCAATCGTGATAAAGCCAGCATTATGGGAGTCAGTACCCGCAACATTGCCCAAACCCTGCAATATGGATTGAGCGGACAGCGTATGGGCTACTTCTATATGAATGGAAAGCAATACGAGATTTTAGGTGAGATCAATCGTCAGCAACGTAATAAGCCTGCGGACCTGAAAGCCATCTATGTACGCAGCGACAACGGAGACATGGTACAGCTTGACAATCTGATAGAATTGACAAACGGTATCGCTCCTCCGAAACTCTACCGCTATAACCGTTTCGTATCGGCTACGGTTTCTGCCGGACTGGCAGATGGTAAGACTATCGGACAAGGACTGGACGAAATGGATAAAATAGCCAAAGAGACGCTGGACGATTCGTTCCGTACGGCACTGACCGGAGATTCAAAAGAATATCGCGAAAGTTCATCAAGCCTGATGTTCGCCTTCGTTCTGGCTATCTTCCTGATTTATCTGATCCTGGCCGCCCAGTTTGAAAGTTTCAAAGACCCATTGATCGTGATGCTGACAGTACCGCTCGCCATTGCCGGTGCCCTGATCTTCATGTACTTCGGTGGAATAACAATGAACATTTTCAGCCAGATTGGTATTATTATGCTTATCGGACTGGTAGCAAAGAATGGTATCCTTATTGTGGAGTTTGCCAATCAGAAACAAGAAAGCGGCGAAGACAAGATGAGTGCCATCAAAGACGCTTCTCTGCAACGTCTGCGCCCTATCCTGATGACAAGTGCATCTACCATATTGGGACTTATTCCACTTGCTTTTGCCACCAGTGAAGGTTGTAACCAGCGTATTGCCATGGGTACGGCAGTAGTAGGAGGAATGCTTATCTCTACGCTGATGACGATGTACATCGTACCGGCCATATACAGTTATATTTCAACGAACCGGAGACTCACGCCTGTCCTTTCCAAAAACGAGGAAGACGAAACAACTCCAACGACGACCCATAATTAAGTAAGAAAGATGGATAAGAAGAAACTTTTAATCTCCCTACTCGTTCTCTGTACCTGCTCTCCCTTCCTTGGGAGAGGTTTCGGAGGTGAGGTATCAGCACAAGAGGTCTATACTTTGAAGTCCTGTCTGGAAAAGGGATTACAAAACAACTATTCACTACGTATCATTCATAACGAAGAACAGGTGAGTAAGAATAATGCTACCCCGGGGAATGCCGGTTATCTGCCTACTCTCGACTTCTCAGCCGGATATAAAGGTACGGTGGACAACACGCAGACCAAAGTACGCGAAAGCGGAGAAACGATCAAAGAGAACGGTGTATTTGACCAGACAATCAACGTGGGACTCAATCTCAACTGGACCATCTTTGACGGATTCAACATCCAGGCAAACTATAAGATATTGAAAGAGCTGGAACGCCAGGGTGAGACCAATACACGTATCGCCATTGAAGATTTCATAGCGAGCCTTGCCGCCGAATACTATAACTACGTTCAGCAAAAGATTCGTCTGGCCAATCTGCATTATGCCGTGAAACTCTCCAAGGAACGGTTGCGCATTGTAGAAGAACGTTATCACATCGGAAACTTCTCCCGACTGGACTATCAGCAAGCCAAAGTAGACTTCAATGCAGATAGTGCCAAGTATATGAAACAGCAGGAGCTATTGCATACCTCACGCATCAACCTGAATGAACTAATGGCAAATGCCAATGTAGACCAGCCGCTCTCTATTGTAGATTCTATTATCAGAGTCAACGCCAACTTAAACTTTGAAGAATTATGGGATGCAACACTGGCTACCAATGCCTCTTTGCTAAAAGCTGATCAGAATACTACGATAGCCCAACTGGACTATAAGAAGATAAACTCCCGCAACTATCCGTATCTGAAACTAAATACCGGCTATGGATATACGCTCAATAAATATGATATAGCTGCCAATAGCCAACGTGGTAATCTGGGATTCAATGGTGGGTTGACTGTAGGTTTCAATATATTCGATGGCAATCGCCGCCGGGAAAAGAGAAATGCAAGTATTGCCATTAAGAATGCCCGTTTGCAACGTCAGGAAGTGGAGCAGGCCCTACGGGCTGACATCAGTAACCTATGGCAGGCCTATCGCAACAATCTCAAAATGCTGAACCTGGAACGTCAGAATCTTGTTGCAGCCAAAGAGAATCACGAAATTGCCATGGAACGTTATATGCTTGGAGACCTTGCAGGTATCGAGATGCGCGAAGCCCAGAAAAGCTTACTTGATGCCGAAGAACGTATCCTCTCTGCCGAATATGATACCAAACTTTGCGAAATCTCGCTGTTACAGATTAGTGGTAAAGTATTGAAATATCTGAATTAGTGATAAGTGAGTAGTGATAAGTGATTAGTACCATGCGGTATAATTGCGCAGCCAGCTAATCACTTATCACTACTCACTCATCACTAATTATCAATTTTCCCCCTATATAAAACAATTTTTACCGTCCCTTTCTTCCACTTTCCGCTACCTTTGCCTCCATACAATAAGTTTTAAACAATAACAAACCATGAAGAAATTAGTATTGATGGCTTTGTCATGTTTCTGCCTGACAAGCCTTTCTGCCCAAACGGACAATAATTACAAAGAAAAGCATCCTTATAAAGACTGGGTAAAAATTGCACCGCAGTTTGATGACGCTTTCTTCAAAACGCCGGAAGCCACCCGTATTGCCGACAATGTATTACTCTATCAACAAACTACCGGAGGATGGCCCAAAAACATTTACATGGCTGCCGAATTAAACAAAAAAGAACGCGCAGAGGCACTCAAGATGAAAGAAAATGTAAATTTGAGTACCATTGACAATAAAGCTACCATTACAGAGATTAATTACCTGGCCCGCATCTATTTAGCTACTCAGGACAAGAAATATAAAGACGCTGTACTCCACGGATTGCAGTACCTTTTTGAAGCACAATATGAAAACGGAGGCTGGCCACAGTTTTACCCCCGTTCCAAAGGATATTACATTCACATCACGTACAATGATGATGCAATGATCAATGTAATGAAACTCCTGAGAGACATTACTAAAAAGAAAGCTCCTTATACCTTCCTACCCGATTCTATTATTCAAAAAGCCCAGGTAGCTTTAGACAAAGGAGTGGATTGCATTTTGAAAACCCAGGTAGAACAAAATGGAAAATTAACCGTATGGTGTGCACAGCACGACCGCGAAACACTTGCTCCTGCCAAAGCACGTGCCTATGAACTCCCATCACTGAGTGGACAAGAATCTGATGACATCGTATTGTTCCTTATGTCGCTCTCTAAACCTTCACCGGAGGTGGTCACATGTGTTGAAGCAGCAGTAGAATGGTTCAAAGAGTCGGAAATAAAAGGATTGAAAAAAGAATACTTTACCAATGAAGAGGGTAAAAAAGATTACCGGATGGTTCCTTGTACAGACTGTGACCCTTTATGGGCACGTTTCTATGAGTTAGATACCAACCGTCCTTTCTTTTGTGACCGTGACGGGATCAAAAAATATGATATCTCGGAGATTGGGCACGAACGCCGCAACGGATACAGTTGGTACAATAACGGTGGATTGAAAGTATTAAAGAAATACGAGGAGTGGAAGGAGAAACTGCAGAAATAATACTGCCTTTCAGTTAAGCCTCAAGATAACCGTTCCCATTGTTTGCAATAACACCTTGTAAGCAATGGGAACGGTTATTAAATAACAGAGCTATCTTCCTCCACCAAGGTATGAAATAAGCAATATCTCCAATCCTTCGATTTACGATGGAGGGTTATTTATTTCTTTGTATGAGACAAATGAGCACAAAATAGACAGAATTGTATCATTAAGCAGCAAGCAAATGAATTACTTTTGCCTATCGTTTAATAATTCAAAATACAAATCCTTTAAATCAAACAAACCGTATGACACAACTCCCCTCATCAAAGCTTGTTTGGAGAAACACATTGCCAGGTCTCTTTTCCCTCTTATTAATCTTCTTGTCGAACTCCTATCTTAGTGCACAAGAGTATCCAAAGCTGATTCTGCCGGGCGATTATCCCGATCCATCTATCATGCGCGATGGTGACGATTATTATATGACACATTCTCCCTTTACTTATAAACCGGGACTACTCATCTGGCACTCGAAAGACTTGCTGAACTGGGAACCGATAGTCCGTGCCCTACCCGACTTTGAGGGTTCGGCATGGGCCACCGATCTGCTTAAATACAAAGATACCTACTATGTATACTATCCTTCGGCAGGTACAAACTGGGTGATCTGGGCAAAAGATATCAAAGGTCCTTGGAGTACCCCCGTCGACTTGAAAGTTAGTGGAATCGACCCGGGACATATAGCCGATGAAAACGGCAATCGGTATCTGTATGTGGACAATGGAGCAGTCATCCGCCTCACAGACGATGGGTTGGTCACCATTGGTGAGAAAAGGAAAGTGTATGACGGTTGGAAATATCCTGACTCATGGGAAACGGAGTGTATGTGTCTGGAAACTCCGAAGTTGAACTTTCACAATGGTTACTACTACCTTACTTCAGCACAAGGAGGAACTGCCGGCCCTGCAACGAGCCACATGGTTGTTTCTGCCCGGTCAAAGAACATTACCGGTCCCTGGGAAAACTCCCCATACAACCCCATCGTGCATACATATAGCGCGGCAGACGATTGGTGGTCTAAGGGACACGGTACGCTGGTGGATGACGTTAATGGCAATTGGTGGATATTCTATCATGCTTATGCCAAAGACTATCACACACTAGGGCGGTCTACCCTGATGGAACCTATCGAATGGACAGCAGACGGATGGTTTCGTACCAAACAGACCGTTACACCGATAGTGACACGGCAGCAGATAAAGCACGGCATGGAACTTTCGGACAACTTTAAAAACCCAGAATTAGGTCTACAATGGACTTTCTGGAAAGAGTATGCCCCGCAGGCAGTTTCGATTGAACGGGGTACACTGTGGCTGAATGCCAATGGAGAGACGCCTGCCAATGGACGTACCTTGTTGGTGAACGTAGGAAATAAACAGTATGAAGCGCAAGTGGAGATCAAAGTAGGCAAAGCGAATACAGCCGGATTAATTTTATTCTACAACGAAAAGGCTTATGCCGGAGTCGCTTCCGACGGAATAAAGTTCACCCTCTATCTCAATGCGGAAAAGAAACTGGAAATTCCCAATACATTGGGCAAGCACTTTATCGCCAAAATACGAAATCAAGGTAATCGTGTAACCATCGCCGTTAGCAAGAACGGGAAAAAATGGATTTCGCTAATAGATAATTTGGATGTATCTGCTCTGAACCATAACAATCAAGGGGGATTCTGCTCCCTACGCGTGGCACTTCTCTCGACCGGAGAAGGCAGAGCCGGCTTCAGCAGTTTCCGCTATCGTGACAAATTTTTGTAAGAGCAAGAAGTGAGTTACTTTACAACGGATGAAGGTAGTACATTGATATTATGTAGTCATCCCTTAAAAGTATATTTCAGCGAAACATCTCCTGCAATGAGTGCTTCGCTGATTAAAAATACCGACTATTTATCCATGTAGAAAAGGGACTAAAAGCAATCCCCAAGAACCTGTTTCGCTGTATCCACGCAGTCTCCTTCCGGTTCAGCTTGATACGGATTCGTTCTTTTTACCCAAGCTTCTTCCACTGCGTAGAAATCTGTTTCCGGAATCGTTTCCCCTTCCATCTTACGGGAAAGATTATCAAAGTATAGCTTCCAACGCACATAATAGAAATCTTTCAGCAGACCGTTCCACTCTTTATGAGCATAATCCCGAAGGCCTCCCCTTTCGGCAGCATTCCGGTTTCCCCAAGTAGTAACCTGTACACGGGCATTCCATTCGTACAACGCTTTCTCTTCAGGAGTAACACCCAGAGCACGAGCGCTGTTAATCCATCCTCCCAACCGAAACTCTGCACGAGTACCCAACAATTGATCCTGCAACAGTATCAGATTCAGGAATTTCTGAGAAGCCATTGCAAAAAGTTCTTTATCACCTGCACGATAAGCAGCCGTAACCGCTTTCTGCATCAGCCTTCCTTTCTCAGCAATAGCCTGACGAACAACATCTACCAAATCGTACTCAAAGTTAGTATTCCCTCTATACCGGTCGGCCACAGAAACCATCAGACGGGCAGCCTCTATCACCTCTTGCGGGTCATAATAATCTTTCATTTCCGACCAACTGGAGACCTGATAAACATCCAATCCCGGACGGGCACAGAACACCGACTCGTGTGTTCCTTGCTGGGTCAGCTCCTTCGGAGCATTATAGATAGAATTTGCCAGCTTGCCCCAGGCCAGTTGCAGAGCCGGTTCGTCTTTACCATAACGTGCTTTAACATATCCTTTCAACCAGTCTTCTTTCGTAAAACGCTCCGGACGCCAAGGCAACTCCATCAGCAGTTCGTACATCACAGGATTATTATCTATCCCTTCGGGGGTCATACCTACTCCTTTCAGAGTAGCGCAGGCCCGGGGATTTTCTTTCGCTAAGTAGTAGTTATCGATCACGTTGTCCATCTTCCCATGCAATCCGACATTGGCACCATAATTCAGTAACATACAATATACCCAATTATGCTTTCCATATCCATCTTTACGATACCACTCTGATTCCGGGTCACCCCATTGCGGCCGGCACTCACTTGTGAGATCAAGTATTAATAAATCTCCGGTTTCCAAATTTTTAATCAGTTCAGGACGAGGATTTGCCTGCCACGCTTGAATCACCCAGACAGCTTTCGGATTCGCCTTCTTCATGGCTTTCATTACAGCTTTACCTACAGCATCCAAATTAACACCGTCCGTATTACCCCCCTCATGGAAAGGATCCATTGAATAGTAGTTTGCCTTGCCATATAGTTTTTCCAGCTCTTTGTAATAGAGTGATGATATCTCTTCGAAACGCGAATCGTCAGGTTGAAGGAAAGCAGGGCGACGATAACCACACCACACACCGGGATCGGAAACATTCAAACCTAACTTTGCTTTTGCATTGTGAGGCACCATTCCACAATATCCCGGCAGGACGGGCTCTATCCCATACTCATGCATTCGTTTCAGAATTTTCTTCTGAAGCGACACCCGCTGTGTATACCAATGATCCGGATTCGGACCACCCCATCCTTCAAGATTATTCATCAGCCACCAAGCAAAGAAGCCCGGTCCTGAGATGAACTCATTTATCTCCGTCTTGTTATATCCCAGTTTCTGAAGCACATTATACCATACTGTTTCCGTTCCGGTGATCGCCAAAGGAAGATTGATACCGTGCAATGCCATCCAGTCAATCTCTTTCTCCCACCGTTCCCAGTCCCAGAATGCCATGGAATAGGAGTATGTACAATAATTCAGATCATAACGCCACGGTAATTTCGTCTCATGGCGCTCTTTCTTCATTACAGGAGGAAGAACATCCGGCAGTGTAGCTGTCATCCCGTTCCATGAAAGATGAATACCGGCATAATACTTCAGATACCAGTTCAGCCCGGTTGCTATGCTGACAGAGTTATTTCCCCGAATCACCACCCGGCTACCTTTCTGGTCAAATTCAAAGAAGTCGGTATCAGACTTCACCTCTTCAATAATAAACTTCTTTGAAGCTCCTCTATCGATACGCTCTAATAAGCCTGTGATGGGAGAAGCTGAGGCGATGACTGTAATCACAGCTAACAGCAATACTACACCAATCCGTTTCATTGTATTATTCTATAAATTAACCCACAAAGTATTTCGCACCTTTACTAAAATACCGATAAATCATCGCTACAAAGAGCCATGAGATACAGAATGCCACCACGGCAGCGAGTGGAATCTGGATACTTATAGGAACGTTCAGTGCTCTCATAAGAAGTACGGAAGGTCCGGTCAGGAAGTAATGAACCATATAGATACCAAAGCCACAAAGTGTAAGATTGGCCAAAGCTTTCCGTACACGTTCCGAACGAATCTCCGCTTTCTTTGCCAGCATAAACACAGGAATCGTCATCATCACCACATTGATAGAACAGTAGGTAAAGAAGAGTTCGTACATTTCGGGCGTACATTCCGGCAATGCAGAGATATGGCGGAAACCAAAGAATGTAATAACATAGCCAACAATAAACATCGGGATGCCGATAGCCAATGTCTTACTCAAAGACCAATCAAGATTTCTCAGATAATGTCCCAGTAACAGATAACCATTGAATCCGGCAAAGGCATAGAGCATGCCAAAGGAATTCCAGGAACAAGTACCCCACAGATATTGAGCTACAAACTGATTGTAGTAAGGCAAGAATAGCGTGATTCCCCATACCAACAGAAACCAGAGTTTGGCACGTTCGGATGCCTTCTCCACCCAGGCTGAGAAAATGGGCATATAAAGATAAAGTCCGATCAGCAGATAGATATACCACATGTGTACAGCCAGAATAGAGAAATTGAAAGGTATCTCCAATATATATTGAACAGCCACAGAGAGCGACTGACGCATTACATCTTCTCCGGCATAAGGGAAGAAATCAAGTACAACCTGAGGGCTAAGTCCCAACAGCCCGGTCACCCACGGAAAAATATTGTAAATAACCGACCAGATAAGGAAAGGGAACAGCACACGCGGAATACGCTTCTTATAAAATACAGAGGCATCGCCACGTACCGGTAACAGCAAAGCGCCGGTAATCATAACAAATAAAGGAACACACGGTCGTAACGCCGCACCATAAGCAGCTCCCCAGAATTTGATTTCATCAATATTGGGAGCGTCGCCCGGATAAAAATTGAAAGGGTCCGTGCAATGGCAGCAGACCACGGTAAACATGGCTATCAGTCTTACGACATCCAGCCAGACAATGTGATTCTTTTGTTGCAGTAGTTCAGTCGGTGCTTGTTTCATGATATGTATAAGGTGTTAAATTATAAAAAGGGCACCTGTACTAATCTAAAATACAGATGCCCAAAAAGTTACTCAAATGTTACAGATGATACATAGTCGCGGCATTACTTACCTTCGCAACTACCACCTGCACAACGCGGTTTAATCTGTTTGAAAAAGTCATTGCCTTTATCATCTACCAGAATGAATGCCGGGAAGTTTTCTACTTCAATCTTCCAGATAGCTTCCATACCCAGTTCGGGATATTCCACACATTCAATGCTCTTGATATTGTTCTGAGCAAGGATAGCTGCAGGGCCACCGATAGAACCCAGATAGAAACCGCCATACTTCTTACAAGCATCAGTCACCTGCTGGCTACGATTACCCTTGGCAAGCATAATCATACTTCCACCGTGACTCTGGAACAACTCTACATACGAGTCCATACGTCCGGCAGTAGTGGGGCCCATAGAGCCACAGGCCATTCCCTGAGGAGTCTTGGCAGGACCGGCATAGTAAATCGGATGATCCTTAATATACTGAGGCAGATCCTCACCACGGTCCAAACGTTCTTTCAGCTTAGCATGAGCGATATCACGACCTACGATAATTGTTCCGTTAAGTGACAGGCGGGTAGATACCGGATACTTAGTCAGTTCTTTCAGAATCTCCTGCATCGGACGGTTCAGATCAATCTTAACTGCATCGCCTTCACCTGTATTGCGAAGCTCAACAGGAATCAGGCTACCCGGATTTTCATCCAGTTTCTCAATCCAGATACCATCTTTATTGATCTTACATTTAATATTACGATCAGCAGAACAAGATACGCCAAGGCCTACCGGACAGGAAGCACCATGACGGGGCAAACGGATGATACGTACATCATGTGCCAGATATTTACCGCCGAACTGTGCACCAAGTCCTATGCGCTGAGCCTCAGCCAGCACTTCTTTTTCCAGTTCGATATCACGGAAAGCACGACCGTACTCATTTCCGGTAGTAGGCAGTTCGTCATAATAATGTGTAGAAGCCAACTTCACGGTCAGCAGGTTCTTTTCGGCCGAAGTACCACCAATCACGAATGCAATGTGATAAGGAGGACAGGCAGCTGTGCCCAACGTCTTCATCTTCTCCACAAGGAAAGGAACAAGCGTACCCGGATTCAGGATCGCTTTTGTTTCCTGATATAAATAAGTTTTATTGGCAGATCCACCTCCTTTGGTCACACAAAGGAATCTGTACTCCATGCCTTCTGTTGCCTCAATATCGATTTGGGCAGGCAGGTTACATTTTGTATTCACCTCATCGTACATGTTCAAAGGAGCATTCTGAGAGTAACGCAGGTTCTCTTCGGTATACGTTTTGTAAACACCGAGTGAGAGTGCTTCTTCGTCACAATAGCCAGTCCATACCTGCTGTCCTTTTTCACCATGCACGATAGCCGTACCGGTATCCTGACAGAAAGGCAATACACCTTTAGCTGCAACTTCTGCATTACGCAGGAAAGTGAGTGCTACGTATTTGTCGTTATCACTTGCTTCGGGATCGCTCAGAATCTTTGCCACCTGCTCGTTGTGCGAACGGCGCAACATGAACGATACATCACGGAAAGCTGTATTAGCCATAGCCGTGAGCCCCTCTTTCTCTACTTTCAGAATCGGATTTCCTTCAAACTCGCTTACCGATACATAGTCTTTGGTAAGCAGATAATACTCAGTCTTATCTTCTCCATGTTCAAACATGGGTTGATACTTAAACGGAGGTGTTGCCATATCTTTACTTTTTATTACGTAATGTTAGTTAGTGAGGCAAAGGTAATAATAGTTTTCCGAAGTACAGAAAATGGAGGGCTAAAAAAGATAAACAGAAAAAGGCGGTTACCAGGAGAATCTTGTCAAGAGCAGATTTATTGATTCTTAACTGAAAAGAGGACATTTCGGGAGAAAATGGCTGTTACATTGCAACACAATAGCATTTGCATCGCAACATACCGGGAAATGCATCGTAACATAGTAACAAACGAACCGTTACATGCCGAGATATTTTCGGTAAGTACCGGGAAGAATTGTAGAAAACACCCTACTCACAAACGTTCTATTGGCTATATACATAAAAATAAGGAGAAAGCTTAGACTTCCTCCTTAATATGTGTAGTTTAACTGAATCTACTTTATAGTTACAGTGACAAAGATACGATATAAAATGTAAAAGTCAAGTTTCCAAAAGTTTATTTTAGGCGAATGGCTCTTATTACTTTCCACAAGACTATAGAAAAATTGACTAATCCTATCAAAATTACAATAGAAAATTCGATATACTGCTCTTTTGCTGGATGAAAAAATATATATAAGAGCGTAAACAAGCATACATATGCTATGGAATATACAAAGAAAAGAATTAAGAATAGTATATTATAAACTTTGTTCTCCCAAAACAGCCGCAAGACGCACAATGCCAATGCAATGGCTGCCGACACAACAACCTCCATCATCCCCATGCCTCTACACAGCAAGAGTAATAAAGCTTGAATCATCCAGTATATAGCCCATATTCGTTCCATAATCAATCTTTGCTAACTTTCATAAATCGCGCTAATTTAATAAGAATAAACGTATATTTACTAATTGGCCCCAAATTAATCAACAAGATTTTCTATCGGCTTTCAATCACAAGAGTAGCTTTCTTCAATCCTTTACCGGTAACTTCCAATACAATTTTCCCTGCATTATCCGAAGATTGCACTATTGCTGTCATCATGCCATTGAAAGCATGCATCTGAGGCAAGTGAAACAAATCCAGACAAGCGGGATCTCCATTGGCTCCTGCACGATAAGTACCTGCACCTTTTACTTTAAAGTTTAACAGATGCCCCGCACCAGGACAAAGGCTACCCTCTTTATCAACAATCCGCACAGTTACAAAAGACAAATCTTTTCCGTCAGCCTGAATTTCTTTCCTGTCGGGAATCAACTCAATATGGTGGGGCACGCCAGCAGTATGTATCTCTTTCTCAGCGACTGCCTTCCCATCCTTATCATAAGCCACAACCTTTATCGTACCCGGCTCGTAACGGGTATCCATCCACATTAACCGATAACGTTTCTGACGTTTGAATTCACGCATAGAAACAGAGTCTTCGCTATTGAATAAGGTGACACTCATGTCTTTGGTACGCTTACCCTGACTTTTACCATTAATAAACAGTTCGGCCGAAGGATAATTGGTATAAACAAAAACCGGAGTTACTTCTCCTTCACGCCCTTTCCAATTCCAATGCGGAAGAATATGTAATGTTTCTTTCTCCCCATTCCAATGGCTGCGATATAAATAATAACGATCTTTAGGTAAACCGGCAAGATCTACTATACCAAACAAAGAAGAGTGGCTGGGCCAATCGGTATAGTAAGGAGTAGGTTCACCTAAATAATCAAAACCAGTCCATACAAATTCACCAATACAATAAGGTAAATCTTCGTGCTGAATGAAATCATCTTCGGGCAGATTGGACCAGGCACAGAATTCTACATCGTAAGAAGAGGCTTGATGATCATCATACTTCTTCATATCCTGACGTACTACCGGGAATTTATAAACTCCCCGGGAACTAACCGTAGAAGCCGTTTCACTACCAAGTATTATTTGTTGCGGTAGCTTTGCATAATTTATCTGATATCTGTGCGGACGATAATTAAAACCGGGAATATCCAAAACAGCAGCCATATTGTTTTTTATAACCACATCCGGTGCATCCATTCCCATAGTTACCGGACGTGTAGGGTCTTCCCGATGGCATATATTCTGTAAATAACGGGTTATTTTTGCTCCTAACTCCGCATTGCTCCACTGCTCGGTAACTTCATTTCCGATGCACCACATAACAATACTCGGATTGTTCCGAAACTGGTGTAACAAGTTAATCATGTCTTTTTCCGACCATTCTTTAAAATTCTGATGATAACCGTTCACACATTTAGCCTCCATCCACTCATCGAAGGTTTCAGCCATCACCATCATCCCCATTTCATCACAAGCTTTTATCAATTCGGGCGCAGGCATATTATGAGAAGTACGAATGGCATTACAACCCATTTCTTTCATAATACGAATCTGCCGACGAATAGCTGCATCGTTTACAGCACCACCCAATGGCCCTGAATCATGATGTATGCAAACTCCTTTAAAATAAGTCTTCTCACCATTCAGAAAGAATCCTTTATCGGGGATAAACTCGAGTGAACGAATACCAAAAGTAGTTACATGTTCATCTAACAATGTTTGCCCGGAATATATCCTGGAATATGCTTTATATAAATCAGGAGTATCAGGCGACCATAGTAAAGGTGATTTCACTATGAAATTCTGTTCGAAAACATTCTCATCACCATATTCTAATAACTTTTCTCCATGATCTATTATCCTGCCATCCTTATCCTTGATTTCTGTAATAATACGATATCCTACTGAGTTTGGCATGCCTGCATCCAATCTCGTTTTCAAATTCACTTTGGCAAAATCTTTATTTACTACCGGAGTAGCCAATTGTGTCCCCCATACCGGAATGTGCACCGGATTATTTATCCGTAAATGCACATTACGATACAAGCCTGCTCCCGGATACCACCGGGAAGATTCCGGCTTATTTTCCAAACGGACTGCTAATGTATTAACGACCTTTTCTTTTAAATAAGGAGTTACATCTAAATAAAAAGAGTTATAACCATAGGGCCAGTATCCGACCTTATTACCGTTAACATAGACCTGAGCATGGCTCATGGCACCGTCAAAAATCAAAGTAGCTTTTTTATCTTTCGTAAATTCAGGAACTTCAAATTTCAGGCGATACCATCCTGTACCTACAAACGGTAATCCTCCTGTCCGTCCGGCATGTGCCATCTCAGTTTCCTGTCCATCCTGCACAATCGCGACCTTCTGCAGGTCATTATTCCTATCGAAAGGACCATAGATAGCCCAATCATGGGGGATTGTAACCGTTTGCCACGAAGTATCATCACAATTGGCAGCACTAAAACCAGCATTGTCTTCACGGGTAAACTTCCAGCCCTTCTCTAAATAATGTTCTGTGCGAACCTGTGCTTCTGCATACCAAAGCTGCACAATTAAAATAAGTAGTAGATTTATTCTTTTCATCATAAGAGTTACTCTTTACAATAGTTATAAACTTTAAAATTACTAATATGGCTCCTGAACTTCCCAGCCTTTTCCAGTGGAAACACAAGCGTCCGGTAATACTCTAATGAATCTTTTCCCTGGTTATAATAATTCATTTGAATATTCATATGATCTATTACTTTGCCATTCACTTTCAACGTAGTAGAACAACTGTCTCCACTGATCTGTATATGATCATTCTCTCCGTCACGAACTTTATATCTGAACGTATTCAAATAGCCATCGCGTGCAAACCCTAATAATCCACAGATCGGATCGGACAAATAAAAAACAGCATTAGGTGAGCGGAACAGTTCTGTTCCTTCTGTTTCATTCATTGATTGAAGGTCAAAAGAAACTGTATAATTATAACCAATCTCAGTCAGCCCGATCGCAGAACCAGGAGTTATCTCTTCTGTTTCATATACCAATGACATCCCATCTCCCACCCGTGCCAGTTGATTCACTCCGGGTGCTTCACTCAGTATTTTGCGTTTTTTATTGAAATCGGCAAAAGATAAAGATGCCTGATCCCTTGTCCACGTTTTTACTGATAGCGTTTGCATGGCAGGAAATATCCGATGATTAATATCTTTAATAGAAATCCCATTCCCAACATGGTCATTCCATAAAGCAAACATTCCCCCAAGAATAGCCGGATTGTCCTCAGCCAAAGTTTCTCCTCCAATCTGTCTGGGGGTCCATTCTTCATACAACTGCTTCAAATTCAAATAGTCATGGTAATAAGGAGCACCCGGAACAATATATAACAATCTGTCCGGAATACTAATCAGCTGATATCCCTCTGCAATCATGTCTTTGGGGTTGGCAAAACCAATGGACCAGTTACTCATGATAACGTTTTCCGACTTAACCGGGGTTTCTCCTTTGGCATGTGTCAATGCTCCCCATAGACAGGCTTGTTTACCATAACTTTCTACCAGACGAATGTAATGATCGGTAAAATACCGGAATTTTTCCACCACTTTCCGGTCTTCATTAGAATATTCATCCGTACCGATGTGGACACGTTTTCCACAAAACACCGGATCATCTCCTTCCAGATATTCTTTGAAAAGTCCGTCTAAAAAATCATAGGTTTTAGACGAAAAAAGATCCAGATGATCCATCCCATATTTCTCACTACCTATTTCGGGCATATATTGAGAGAAACATAATGAATGTGCAGGTACATCGATCTCCGGAATTATTTCAATTCCATAATTCACAGCCCACTTCTGAAACTCCCGAAACTCAGCCTTTGTATAAAAGCCATCAAAAGCAGTCAAACCCGGATAGGTATCGGACTCCAGTCGGAAAGCAGCATATGTCTTACCCCAGTTATGATCAAAATATTGCTTAAATCCATTATCATTCAAATGAATTTGTAGCGTATTCATTTTATAATAGGACATCACTTTCACCAGATCATTCAGATAAGACATCGGAATAAACTTACGTCCGCAATCGAGCATAAAGCCACGGATAGATGAGTCGGGATAGTCGCGGATAACTCCTCTTGGGATTCGCTGATTATCATTCTGTTCTGCGAGTTGTAATAGTGTACGGGTTCCCCAATAGATACCGATAGCCTCAGGTGCAGATATCACTACACGATCTGATAAAACAATCGAATATCCCTCTTTACCTAAATGTTTATCAGGATGTAATACGATTTCAATATCACCAACCCGGGATGCTCCGGAGACAATCTGTAACTTTCGATTAAACATTTTATAATAATCATCAGATAATTGCTGTGCAATACGTACTAAATCCGGCTGCTTCTGATTATACACAATTCTCGAACCTTCATCGAATGTAAAATAGCCTTTCTTTACCGTCCATTCCTTTAGTTCAGGAATAACAAATGGCTTATCTGTAACTTTTGCTATGCAGAAATCGCATAACAAGCAAAACATAATTAACAGAATATTTCTCAATGTATCAAGCATGGTTCTCTTTCTTTTAATCTTCATCTCAAAACTGTAATTCATTAATAAACAGAGCCTCAGGGGCATTACATTCTGTGCCGAAGAGACTCCATTAAAATATTTACTTCCACAAAAGAAATCTATTAATCATAGTCATATTCATCATTACCTGCAGCCACGCCAGCACTCTTATAAGGCCATCCAGGACTCTGATAAATAGTAGATGTAGAAGCATCTGAGTTTTGAGATGTCATAATAATTTCACTTACAGGTACGGGATCCAAATAATGTGCTTTCGGGAAGTTATAACCGCCATAAGCTTTATCCGAAATATATCTTCGGTGAGGACAAATACGTGCACCATCACTTTCCGGACTAACAACACCTGCTTTGTTTAACTCAGACAGGACATAACGAGTATAAAACTGATCCCAAAGATTGAAACCCCTCATCACATACCCTTCATTATCATCCATTGGATTTTTATTTCCTTTCGCATTCATCATATCCAAAGCTCTCCAACGGCGTAAATCATCCAAACGGAATCCTTCGGCAATAAATTCACATCTACGTTCACGACGGATGTTATACAAGGTCTTATCTATCAATATCCCTTTAGACCACACAGCCAAATCATTCTCTTTATCCAAGTCGGTATGATCGATTGTATATTGATAATTAACATTTACCTTTGCCCGAGTTCGCAAAGCTTCCCAAAAAGTTTTACAATAAGAATCTAATGCATTATGTCTTTCGTAATAAGCTTCCATATAAATCAGATAAGCTTCTGCCAAACGAAATATTGGAGTATCCGTAATTCCTTTGGAAAATTCATTGGCCTGCTCTGGATTCGTAACATGATACTTACGAATTTCATACCCCGTGGGAGAACCTGTTTCAGTAGTGTTAAGGATACGTGGTATCCCCAGATAAGATGCAGCAACATTATCGTAAGCTTCCACATTCAAATCACCAGGTTTATTAACGGATACTACCAAACGCTCATCACGATCTATCATCTCCGTTACAATAGAAGTATCTCTACGTTCTTCCACATATTCATCTGAAGCATAAATTGGTAATCCATCTTTCATTAAGAAAGAGTTCACTAATGCTTGTGTATATCCACAATTATTAGAACCGGCAGCCAATAGTTTTGGTACACTGTGAGCTACCGCCCCAACAGCATATTTTTTCACCAATATCATTTCTGAAAGCTTCTCCGTGCCGGTAGAATTGAATAAAGCCTCATAATTATCGGAGAGCGTTCTACCCTCTGAAGCTTTTTGCGCATATTCAATAGCTAAATCAAAAAAATACTCAATTTCTTTTTCAGCACTGCCACTCTTAAAAGCAAAATCAGGATGTGCTTTCGCGCCAAACCATTTAGGATTACCAGGGACAAACACTGTATTCGCATGGTACTTCTCCCACGTAGCCTCAAACAATGCCACACGTGCCAACATCAATTGGGCGCAAGCTCTATTCAAACGATTCATCTGAGGAGCAGCTGGTTGTAATAATCCACATGCAGTAATTAAATCATCGATAGCAAAACGTGCTACTTCATTACGAGGTTGCCGTATACTAACCAACTTCAATTCTTCTTCATTATCACTTGGAACTTTATTTATAATCGGAGCATCGCCAAAGGATTTCAGTAATCTGAAATGCTCATAAGCCCTAAAGAAATAGAATTCACCCAGATAATGATTAATATCGGCTTCTGGCCCACTTATTACACCAGCTTTCATTCGTTCCTCTATCAAAGCAATAAAGTAATTAATTTCACGGAGATCCCCAAATTTCCATTCACTATTTTCCAAATCAGGTGTAACTCTACTGCCTGGATAAAAATTAGAATCCGACCATCCTCCACACTGATTGTCGCTATTGTTGTCTACAGTAAATAATCCATCTTTCTGGGGTTCATTATTTCCCGGAAAAAGCTCATAAAAGTTATTTGCAGCATCCCGCAAATCAGTGGAAGTATTGAAATAAGTAACCGAAGAACCAAAATCCAGCGGGGTACGTTGCAAAAAGTCATCGCAGGAAGAAAGCAACCCCATTGTAACCAATACTATTATTATATTTTTTTTCATTTCTATAATCCTCATTATTTAGAATGTTGCAGATAAACCAATTGAATATGTACGGAACATTGGATAAGTCATACCCGGCCCCCAAGTTGCCGATGACAATCCGATAGCTTCCGGATCATAAATACGCAAAGGAGAGAATGTCAGAAGATTTTCACCAGATACATAAACACGAAGTTTCTTAATAATTTTGCTCACCCTCAGATTTTGAGGTAAAGTATAACCAATAGTAACATTCTTCAAACGCAAGTATGCCCCATTTTGAAGATAATAATCATTCACCTGATTGTTTGCAGCATCCGTCCGGGGACGAGCGTAATAAGCATCCAGATTCTCACCAAAATAGTTATCTGCATACCTGAAATAATCCATATGTTCTTTGGCTATTGGACGGTCATAGGCATCTCCTATACCATCAAAGTTACTAGCTGTAAAATACAAATCTCTTTTACCGATACCCTGCCAGAACATACTGAAGTCGATAAATTTCCACACCAATGAACCACGAAATCCATATTGATATCTGGGAGTAGAATTACCAATCACATCTAAGTCGCCACGATTATCCCAAGTATTAGAACCATTGTCAATTTTGCCATCATTATTCAAGTCCTCATACATAAAGTCACCACCTCCCCATACTTTAGAAAAAGCGCTTTGGTCGTGTCCGGCTGCAATCCATTCATTCATTTCATCATCATTCTTAGCAATACCGTGCACCCGATATCCATAAATATCACCAAAATGTTTACCTGTAAAAAACTTACCTTCTTTCAATGGTTTATCGGCAGAATCATACTTCAGTATCTTTTCAGTATAGTCACTCACCGAAGCGCTAATCTCATAACTCCAATCGGAATTAATACGATCACGCCAAGCTATTTCAAGCTCCCATCCTGTAGTACGAAATTCAGCATTGTTTGTATCAGGCACCTCTGCTCCAAAAACATTAGGCAACGCTTTGGCAGGACCAACCATCTCCTCCGTAGTACGTTGGTACCAGTCAAAAGATGCACTCAAACGATTTGACAATAACGCGATATCAAGACCTAAGTCTATCGTTTTAACTGTTTCCCATGTTATACTGGTAGAAAATGGCTTCGGTGCAAGAATACTCCCTATTTGAGAACCATCAAAAGTATATGAGGGAGTCCCAGTTTCTACATGTTCAAAATATGGATATATATTTTTTGTATTCTGATTACCCAAAGAGCCATACGATGCTCTAAGTTTCAACATATCAAATCCTTTATCTCTCAAGTTTTCAAAAAAGTTCTCCTGAGCAATATTCCATCCGGCCGAAAAAGAGGGAAAGTATCCCCAACGTTGATTCGAAGGAAAACGGGAAGCAGCATCCGTACGGAAGTTTGCTTCCAATAGATAGCGGTCATTCCATGAGTAATTAATACGAGCAAATATACCGAGAGTAGCCCAATCGCCTTTACTATTGTAACCAATAAGATTACTTTCACCAGAAGTTGACGGAAGAAATGGAGTATCATCAAGAATAACTCCCGTGCTTCCCACGGCTACTTTGTTAGTTTTATAGTATTCAAGTTGTGTACCCAGCAACACTTTAAAATAATGTTTACCAAACTTTTTCTCATAATCCGTTCTGGCATTTGCATTATAATAAGTTATATGCGTATTCTGCTCCTCATACCAACGGTCTCCAGCAGCCGGTTGTATATCAAAACCACCATCTTTGACCTTATAGTCTCCACTACTAAGTCCCTTGAAAACAGGTATATATCTTTCCTCTCCGTTAGGTAATACTTCTTGTAATTGTTTAATCTGACGAGTATAAGTAGGCGTTTCAATACGGTTAGAAAAGTCAACGTATATTTTCCAGTCCTTTACCGGTTCAATAGTTAACTTAAACTGGTTGTAGAATAATTGATTATTAGAAACCTGCTGCCCTCCATCACGCAACGCCGGAACAAAAGAATATGCATTATAATCACCGTTTGGCATAGTTAGCGGAGTTGTAGGAAACAGTTTACTTAGATTTCTAAAAAACAAATCATTCATAGCAGAAGGTTTGTCAGTAGTTTCAGACGTCAAACGTGTATTCCATGCAAATGAAATTTTATCATTGATTGTGAAGTTAAAGTTACCATTCACAGAAAGTGTATTATACTCATCTTTCATATAGTTATATAAACCGTTTTGTTGGTAATATCGTCCCGAAACATAGTATGTCAACTTATCATTGCCACCACTTAAATTCACATTATGTTCCTGAGAGTAAGATATTTTTTTCAGGTAAACATCATACCAATTTGTATTGGCCCATGTTCCACTTTCCCATTCCCAATCATCCATAATCGTTTCACCACGAGGTCCTGTACCCCATTCTATATGTTTATCATTACCATCTTTATCATACATCTTTTGTCCTTGCTGATAAGCTAAAATCTTGTCCAGCATACCCTGTCCAAAAAGAGCACCGCCACCAGCATTCTGATTAGCATCGTTAGAAACCAATGCGTGTGTATATGAATCGACCATATGAGGAGTATTCAACGGATTTTGCATACGGATATTTCCGCTATAAGTGACAGCAAGCCCTTTCTTACCTTTCTTTGTAGTAACCAAAAGTACACCGAACGGAGCACGTGAACCATAAATAGAAGCAGCGGCTGCATCTTTCAACACTGAAATATTCTCAATATCATTCGGATTTACCAGAGACAAATCACCTTCAATACCATCAATCAACACCAAAGGGTCTCCTTTGGACGATGTCCCTACTGTACCCGTACCACGAATATTTATATTCATTTTTTGTCCGGGGGCTCCTCCATTATCATTCGTAATACTCAAACCTGCTACAGCTCCTTGCAAGCCAGAGACGACATTGGTTATCGGGCGTGCATCCAGTACTTTTACATCAACACTTTTCACTGCACCTGTCAGATTCTCTTTCTTCTGCGTACCGAATCCAACTATAACCACTTCATCAATCATCTTTGAGTCTTCAACCAATTTAATACGCAAACTGTTTTTATCTCCTACTGATACTTCTTGTTGGGCATATCCGATAAAAGAAAAAATAAGATTGGATTTTCTACTTGGTACTTTAATCGTAAAATTACCATCTATATCAGTTATTGTACCTGTTGTACCATCCTTTAGAGTAACATTTACACCCGGAAGCCCCATATTCTCACTGTCGACTACTATCCCTGTGATTTTTAATTCTTGTGCAAAAACTGTTGTTGCACAAAACATTAAGCAACACAAAAATAATTTAATAAATAGACTTTTCATTTTGACATAATATTAGATGATGTTTAATAATTTCCCTTCTGAAAAATGACATACTTCTTCACACAGGAAGAGTCACCTGTTGTAAAATAGATATAAGCGCGACGATCCTTAACACTCGTATTTACTTTTACGCTTGAAGTTGTAGTAGAATTACCTCCCCCAAAAGTAGGTTGCGGATTTGCGAGCCAGGTTATTGAACCTGTTGCTGCCCATGCTTTTTGCTTTGAGAGCTTCCAGCTTGCATTGGATGTAATATGGAATATAAAATCAAAAGCCTCTTTATCCAACACAATTGAATCTCCTGTTTTTTGAAGAATCTTTTTAGAACGAAGTAGGGTATCGACATCCAAATTAGTTCTGTCAAGAGGATAAGCTTTGAGAACGACACCTGACGCATCTTTGACTTCAATCTCCATGGTAATTTCTTTTTTAGAATTAGAGTCATCATCGCAAGCCCAGAAAAAAAGAAATAGCATTGCAAAAAATAGTGGAATAATAAATTTGTTCTTCATAATAATTAAAATTAAGTTCACTTCAAATTTGGGAACAAAAGTATGCAGACACTCTTCTTTCGACATCAGACAACGTCTAAAATATATCATAAATCATATATAATGCTCTAAAAGCTAAAAACAAACAATATAATAACAATACCTAACCACATGTTTTATCAGATTTAGCAAATTTCTGACTTCTTTGAGACAATAACGGAGTTCACCCCACGAAACGATTCGGATATTTGCATCCAGAAAAGACAATGATAAACTGTCTTTTTTATAAACCGATTTATTAACCATATTATTTTTTTATTATGAAGAAGATTACATTATTTTCAATGCTAATTTCATTAGCTATCACTAACGCTACATTTGCTCAAGAAAATGTAGACGTAACTCCTGCTAAATTTGTATTTGCTAATCAGGAAGTAGGACCTTTTGTATATGATGGAGTGGCAGAAGCAGAGTATACTACTAATGCAACAGCTAAAAATCCTGTTTATAAAAGTGATGCAGGTGGTTATACCTACCTGATGGGATGGGGAAAGTTTAATGTCAAAAACGGTATAGATCAAGGAAATACTCCTTATATGCGTACTATGAGTAACATTATAGACTTAGGAGGAGAAGTAGGTAAAGTACTGTGTTTTAAAGGGCATGCATGTACGGACGAAGTATTTAAATACGGTATTAAACCGAATGCAAGCCAACTTGTTGGTGATATAGAATGGCCAGCCATGGCACTCTTTTTAGGATATAAAATGAGTGGTGCTAATTATCAAAATAAAGAATATAAAGCACGTTTATCCATAACATGGAGAATTTGTCTCCCGGCAGACGATTATTCAGATGATTCTAAAGCATTTGCAATACGAATGAATGATTATAGTATCAATACCAAACCATTTAATAACTATGGTGACGAATTACTTGCTTATACCTATGAAACGGAAGATGCTGATACATGGTGTACACAAGAAGGGGATTTCACTTTCAATGGTGATGATGAACAAGTGCCCCTCCTCATCAAATTCTCATTCGATAAATTTGTAACTACGAGTGCTTTATTAATTAAAGAAATCAAAATAACAATCAACCCCACCGGAGAGCCCGTCACAGTAGCACACAAAACATTAACGATGAATCCAGCACCAACTGCTATTCAAAATCAAACAGTTTCTTCATACAATTATTCTGTAACTGGTAATAACCTATACATTGGTAATCTGTCTGGTGAAAAGATTACAGTATATAATACTTTAGGAGCAATGATTACTTCATTTACTGCTACGCAATCTACCGAAAATATCTTATTAAAAGATAACGGTATCTTTATCGTGCAAGTAGGTAATGAAAGATTTAAAGTATCTAAGTAAAAACTAGAATTAAAAGAAGTTCGTCAATTCTAAATTCCGGATTGGCGAACTTTTTTCATAATAAACTATATAAAAAAAATGCTTATGAAACGACACATCTTGTTTTTCTTTCTATTATTAAGCGCCGTATCCTCTTTTGCACAAATAGAGAATTATGCGTTCAAATTTACGGATTCAGGAAGTATCAATTGCGGTTCTATCACTTCATTAAATAATAAAGATACATACACCCTTCAGTGTTGGATATCTCCTTCAGTATGGACACAAGGAGCCTGCATCTGGAAACGAGGTACTGAAACAGAGTTTATGGGATTGAAATTGGGAAATGAAGGAACCCTTATCTACAAGGCAGGAAATCAAGAATTGCCAATCACATCAGAAGCACTTAAAACTAATGTCTGGACTCAGATTACAATTATGCAATCACAGGAAGGGATCAATGTATGGATCAATAATATGAAAGTAATTTCCAATGCAACGGCTATGAACATTCCCGCCAGTGAAGCAGATGTAGAAATTGGGCACAATTATACAGGACGCATCGATGAAATACGTTTCTGGAATACCAATATTGATACCAACTATCTCTTATGGCAAAACACAGTGAATTCTTTCCATCCTAATTATCAAAATCTGGTAGCATATTATAAAGGAGATCAAAAAAACTGTATACAAAAACTATATGATTATACCAATGTCCATCATGGTAAACTAAATGCAGGAGTTACCCGGGAAAAGGTGACAGACAATCCATATTTTGAATACAAAATATTAACCGCATACACCAATATTACACGTTTTTTTGATCGTAATATCCAAAAAGAAAATTACCTGATGGCTAATGATATTATCATCTTAGGTATTGAAACAAACAACAAAGGAGAAGCCTATTTATCTACCCCTAACAACCATGCAACAATTATCAATGGAACATATCTGAAAGATTTCAAGGAACACTCTGGTGTATTGTCTCTACAAGGAGAAGGTGCACAAATAAATGCTGGTCTAAGGGCCTTACACCCAGAAGACGGATGGTACAAAAAGAAAAATCAATATTCCCTCTTAACATGGATTTATCTTGAAAAATGGACCCAAGGTGCTTATTTATTCCGTAAAGAACGTTCTGCAACGGAAGGTTTTTCTGTACGCTTGGGAAATGAGGAGAAGCATGAGTTAATTGTCAGGTTGAACGGAACAGATTATATTTGGAAAGATTTAGGAACAACAAGTAAACCCTATCTCAAAACCGGCGAATGGATACATATCGGTATAAGTACCTCAACTGCAAGTGCTACCAGTGCTGTTCCGGGAAGAGAAAAGCAATTATTCAGGGTAGGTTTTAATGGAAAATCTCGTTTTCCTGACGAAGGGCCATCAATAATTCTCGATTCTGATCTATCAATTTACAGCGATGTTCCCCTAATTATCGGAGAAAATTTAAATGCCAAACTAGATCAGACCACCGTATGGCATCGGGAATGCAGCTCTGATTATATGAAAAAAGAGATGGAAGAAGGAATGGCAATGCCTTCCATCGGAGGCTATATTGATGAAGTATATGCAGCCTGTGCCACGACCTACTATCAATATGATGATCCGGAATGGTTAGGATATGACTCCTTCTCAACGGACGAATTCATAAAAATTATGCGTTCCGCTTTCGAAGGAAGAACCGGCTATACCATGAGACTGGGTATCTCAGGACATGATAATTGGCAAAACACGTTAGGAGACGCTGCTAAACGTGAAAAAATGGCCAATCAGATAAAAGAGATAGTAGATGCCACCAAAGTAGATGGAGTAGAGACGGATATGGAATGGGCTTACTCTAATCCGGGAGTAACCAATTATTCTAATCTCATCGCTTTATTAAAAGAGAAAATGCCGGATAAAATTGTTTCATCTTCACCTCATGCCGTAGCTTATAACTTAAACCAAAATGCGATTGATGCTGCTAATAGATTCTCATTCCAGGTATATACCAACAGGCAGTTCTTCACAATGGATGGATTCAAAAGTGCATATAATGGTATTAAAAATAAATATCCTAAGAATAAAATTGTACTCTCTTATGGTGCAACTACTTCAACAGGAAGTACCAGTGGAGTAGAAAATGGCTATAGAAGTGTCATCGGTTATGATCCCCGTCCGGACGTCACAAGTATAACAACTCCCGATGGAAATAATTATCTGGTATGTAGTGTCAACCAGGTAAAAGAACGAGCTCAATTTGTTATAGACAACGATTTGCCAGGACTAATGTATTGGGATATGGGGAATGACTTAGCGGCAACAGACGAATTATCACTGTGTCGCGCCGTGAATTTTGTAATGGCATCCAATGTAGATTACCTCTATACAGATGAGAATATGCCAACTGGAGTAGAAGCAGTGCACCAAAGCAACAAACAGCACATTGTTTATCCTAATCCGGTAAATGATTACTTCACCTGTACATTGCCTAATGATGAACGAATTGTGAACTTGTCTATTTATACGCCCGAGGGAAAGCTCATCACGCAAAAATCATATTCGGAGGAAAACTCTGTAACGCAAAATTGCCAACAATTGGAACGCGGCATTTATATAATCTCGGTTTTGAATAGTAAGGGAAGAAGATATTCTCAGAACCTCATAAAGAGGTAGGATAACAACGTCTTTTTTCTAAATAGGATTAACAGTAGTCAAAGAAATAGTAATTCGGGTTATTACTGTTAATTCTTTTTTCATACATTTAAAACTCTATCAATATACAACTACCATGAAAAGAATCATCCTGTTACTTATGTATGCATTCATTGCAGGAAGAGTAATGAATGCCCAATCTTCACAGCCTCAATTACCCGATTTTATCCACACAACTTATTCAGTAGGAGGATCATTGCATAACACAAAAGAAATAGAATGCTCAGATTATGATACATTTCAGTTTATTTACCTTATGGCTGCTCCACAATGGAATGAAATAGATTTCGATGTATCAATGGATAGCATATATCAACATGCTAACTTATTTGAGTATGAAAAGGCACCTTATGGGATGCCTCTTGTTCCTCAAATGATCAATACCGCTCATGAAAAAGGAACCAGAGTATTACTTTCTTTTGCAGGAGAAGGTTTTAATGCGATTGTTGAGAATACTTCCAGGCGAAAAAAGTTTATCAATTATATGATACGGCTAATAGATAAACACAATTATGATGGAATTGAGATAGACTGGGAAACCGGAGTGGAATTAGGCTTGCATGCGATCTTTATACATGAAATTCGCACTGAACTAAACAAACTGTCAATCCTCAAAAATAAATACTATTACTTAACCACCGCCCTTCACTATTTCCAGCGATATGACCAAAAGTTAGCAAATAAGGTCAGTAAAGATGTGGACTGGATTAATATTATGACTTATGATATGGGAGGAGGCATATGGGGAAACACTGCCACTCATAATACTCCGTTAGCAGAGATCAAAACATCATTAGAACATTGGAAAGTGTTCAGCCCGAAACAATTATGTATCGGACTCGCAAACTATGGTTTCCGATACAAAAACATTATGCCTGGGCAGAAGATAGAAGGTAAATTAAATCAGTATGGTCAATACTTCAGCTACAACGATTTTCTACCTCTTCTCAATCAAGGATGGAAAGAAGAATATGACAAGACCGAACAGGTATCCTATTACTTCTCTCCTGATCAAAAAGAATTCATCACAATGGAAAACCCGTCTACAATCTTAGAAAAGATTAAATGGATTACCCGACAAGGTTACAGAGGAGTATTCTGGTGGGAGTTTCACTACGATTTCATACTACCGGATGATTCTGCTACTACGGGTAAACATCATTTAATTGATATCGTTTCCGGTTATCTCAAACCAAAATCATCCGTTCAATAATAACTTAACACGATAAATTATCTCTTCTCTTTTTCCTCCTGAGCATTCTGGCGAAATTGAGAAGGGGTAACCCCCTTTGCCTGTTTGAATACCGAACTGAAATAACGCTGATAACTGAAACCTGCTTGTTCGGAAATCTCTGTTATGCTCAGATCGGTGTTCAGTAGCAAATCAATAGCTTTGTCTATCCTGAATTTGTTGATATAATCATTCACCCCCATATCAGTTAATGCCCTTACTTTATTATACAAACTTGCCCGACTCATTGCCATATTATCAGTCAAGAACTTCACATCTAATTCCGGATTATCGATATTATCACAAATCAACTTATTCAATTTCAACAAGAATCGTTCATCTACGTTACTAATAGTACTCTCTTGGGCAGTTGGTAATAATGAACTGTCTCTATAACGCAGTTTTATCTTTTCCCGGTTTTTAAGAATATTCTTCAATACGGTTACAAGTAGTTCTGTTTCAAATGGTTTTGGTAAGTATGCATCAGCCCCCATCTTATATCCCAGCATATTACTTTCCGTATCATTTCTCGCAGTTAGTAAAACGATTGGTATATGACTAATATCCAAATCATTTTTAACTGTTTGGCACAATTCAAATCCATCCATTTTAGGCATCATAACGTCGCTAACAATAATATCCGGCATGCGGTTTCTGATCACTTCCATTGCTTCACAACCATCCATTGCCGCATAAACATGTAGAAAATGTTCTTGCAGAATTTCCTGAAGAAACTTATTCATATCCAGGTTATCTTCAACAATAAGCACGGAATATTTTTTTGCACCAGATGTCTCCGGTTCTGATTTTACAGGATCTTCCAAATGCAACAACTCATTCAGATAGGGTTTAGGTTGACAATTAATTACGGTTGTCATCCCCTGCAAACATGGCAAATCGAAATAAAATGTAGCTCCCGGAGCTTCACCGTTATCAAATGCACCAATTCTTCCCTTATGCATTTCTATTAATACTTTTGAATAAGAAAGTCCGATTCCGCTACCACTCCGCTCAAAATTCCCCCGGTAGAAACGGGTAAATAATTTATTTGAATCAACATCTTTCAAGCCAATACCCTGATCACTTACTGCGACTCTCACCATTTGTTCCTCACGTAAGAAACAAGTGGAAATAGTAACTAATGTATCCGGAACACTATATTTAAGAGCATTCATTAATAAATTAGACAAGACGATCTCACATTTCGTCCGGTCAAAAGATACTTCAGATATATCATTGTCAAAATGATAATCTATACGGATATTTTTTGCAGAAAACTCATTCAGGAAATCATTTCCAATATCATTGATCCATTGATTCAGATTATGAGATTCAAGTCGTAAAGAATCTTGTCCGACTTCCATCCTACGCACATCCAGAACCATATTAATCATCTCTTTCATTTGGCGGGCACATTTAAAAATCCCAAACAGTTCTCGCTTTAAATCGGGATTACCTATATTTTCTCGTTCTAAAATTCTTTTCAGAGGGGCATAGACCAATGTCAAAGGTGTCCGCAATTCATGACTCACATTGATAAGAAAGC
Source organism: Bacteroides sp. K03 (assembly GCF_019734355.1). Lineage (NCBI taxonomy): Bacteria > Pseudomonadati > Bacteroidota > Bacteroidia > Bacteroidales > Bacteroidaceae > Bacteroides > Bacteroides sp. K03. Next base: position 22,405 of record NZ_JAASHC010000028.1, on the reverse strand, counting down.
GTATTTTCTCTTCATCAACTTCCTTTTCATGTTCTTTCATTTTCCATTTCAACTGGTTTTTATTTTTGCGGATAATCATATAAGCAATAAAAATGACTAAGAAAATACCACATAAAACACATCCGCCAATAAACCAGCCGGTTTTCCATATTGGTGGAATAACCGATATATGTAGTATGGACACCGGGGTACTCCAACTACCATTTTGAGAACTGCACGATACCATAATAGTATAGTCACCCGGCGATAGAGATACTAAGTTCAAAGAATGATTATAACTTTCAACATACTGATTATTAATTCCTATAATATTGTACTTAAATATTTTCTTTCTGAAAACATCTGTCTCCTTAGTATCCAGTTTTATTTCTATGGAGTTGGTATTCCAAGGTACAGTGATGGAATTTTCATCGCTTCTATTTACTTCACTCAAGCGGGATACTCCATTGACTACAACATCCACCAGTCTCACAACCGGAAGAACATCTGACTCAAAAACTATATCCTCATTAATACAAATCAGACCATTATTCCCTCCTAAATACAAAGTATTACTATCAGACTTATACAAAGTCATAGGAAACAGTTCATTAGGATAAGCACCATCAGATTCACCCAAAATAATAAACTTATTCTCAACCGGGAAATAACAAAACAGCATATTCTGTGCCCCCACCCAAAGACGCCCCCGATCATCATAACGCAAAGAAGAGACACTGTGAAATAAAGCTGTCTCTATTTTTTTCATCGTATGGTCTGAGAGATCAAACTGATACAGCCCCTCGTATGTACCTATCCAAATAATATCTTTCCCATTATAAGCTGCAGATACCAGATTTAAACTTCCATGATTATCATATACAACTTCTGATTTACCAGTATTACAGTCAAGCTTTAAAATATGATATTGTCCAAGAAGGTAAGCAATCGAATCACCGGTTGTTATCTTCTGAAGTAGTTTGCGATAGTAAATATCAACATTATCGGTAGTAGAAAAAGTTTTTGAAAGCTTATCATAAATATAAATATCCTTTCCTAATATCAGGATCTTATCCTGCATACATTGATCTAAATACACGGAACTTCCAGCAAGGCATTCTTCGGCATTTATAACTGGGTCAACAAGAAGAAACGGAGTTAACTGACTTGTCTTCTTATTAAATAAATAAAGTCCCTTTCCAAAGAGAGAAACAAGCAACTCATTTTGAGAATAACCAGTAATGGAAACAACCTTATTAGAATAAGTTCCCAGATGATGAGTAAACTTCCGCACATTGGGGTTATAAGAGTTAATCCCTCCCCCATCTGTACCAATCCATAATGTTTTATCAGTATCTTCAAATAAACTAACTACAACTTCATTACTCAAACCATAAGGTACATTTAACGGAACATTTTTATAAGTCCGGATAAAAACTTCCTTAATCCTTAATAAGCCTCCTCTGATACTTCCAGCCCAAAGAGTATTATCAGCATCATTGTATAAACATAAAATAGAGTTTTCCGGTAAAGAATAGGAATTACCTGGTTCCTCCCTTATAACCTCTATTTCTCCATTTTCCTGATTGTATATATTAATTCCACCACCATCTGTAGCTACCCAGATTTTTCCATCACGCTCAATTATATCTAAAATAATATCATTGGTTAACTTGGAGTTGTTTTGTTTTATATGGAGCACTTGTTGCCCTTCAAAGTTAAAGCAGAATAATCCTTGTTCATATGGTGACAACCAAAGTTGTCCACACTTATCAACATAAATAGCTGTTATATCTTTTTTCTTAATAAATGAAATTTCTTCCAGCATTTGCTTTTCTGTATCATAGACATAAATTCCATCATATCGGCTGGCAAGTATCAATTTATTATTCGTCCATCTCAAGATATGGTTATATTCTATTTGAGGTAGATTGTTTCGTAAAACAAGTTTTTCAAGTTGTTTTGTTTTATATCGATAAAAATATGACTCACCAAACCCTCCAAATATGATTCCGTCGGCATCACAATGAAAGGAATACACTGGAACAGATTTATTATCTAATAAAACCGGGATAAAATTATCATATTCTCTATCATAAATAACCAATCCTTTAGATGTTCCAATCCATATGTTATAACAGGCGTCCTCGGCAATAAAATTAATATAATTATCCGGCAAAGAATTAGCAGATCCCTGATGATAATAACTAATCAATTCATATTGAGTAAACTTATTGAGTCCATTTTTCGTACCGATCCAAATTGTACCATTATGATCATTCAATATACACAAAACCGTTGACTGTGACAATCCTTGTTCAGTAGATATCTGCTTAAAGCAGTAATCTTTAAAGTTACCTTGCGCTTTACAGAAATAGCAAAGCAACAATAAAATCAATGCCAGGATATATTTCATACGTCCAGTAATAACCATAAAAATCTAACAATTAAGTATATATAAAACCGGGAGTTATTTAGATGTCAAAGATACAGAAAATAAATATCATAAAAGCATCTTATAAAATCTAATATATATATTTAAATAATATCATATACTAAAATTTATCCGTAAATAGAGTCTGATCTCAATAAAGCAAATCATTCATCATTGGAAGTATAATATCAAACTAACTACAATATACGACCAAAAACATATAAAGGAGAAAAAGTGTACTTTCTCCTTTATATGTTCCAGCTATGAATCTATTTCATTATAAAAAAGTGACGATATACAATCTTACTGTTTAGGCCTCGGTAAACAATTAATTTATCAAATTAAGATAATAACCCCGTATATATCAAATACAAGTACATAAGAAATATAATACTACTAATAATATACATTCAAGTTCTTTATTATATAACTTTACTCTTTACAATAATTATAGACTTTCAAATTCTCTACCTGGCTCTTAAAATGTCCGGCTTCTTCCAACGGGAAAACCAACGTGCGGAAATACAACATAGAATCCTTCCCACAGCTAAAGTAACGCATCTTCGGTTCCAGCTGGTCAATCAATTTCCCATCTATCTTAAGAGTCGTTGTACGAGATGTGCCTTCTATCTGAACATTTATCTTTTCGCCCTCCCGAATCTTATATCTGAAAGTATCCAGGTAACCATCGCGTGCAAAACCCAAAAATCCATTGATCGGATCGGCCAGATAAAAAACTGCATCCGGCGAACGGAAAAGTACAGTACCCGATGCTTCTTTCTGACCTGTCAAATCAAAATTCACCGTGTAACCATATCCTATTTCCTGTATCTGATTCTTACTACCCGCCGGAACATCCGTTTTCCGGTAAACCAAAGAACCCGGTTTTCCTACCCTGCCCAACAGATTCACTCCCGGTGCTTCGCTCAATGCAGCACGAGTTTCATTAAAAGTGCTATAAGGTATAGTCGTGTTTTTGCCTGTCCACATTTTCACAGCCAAGGTCTGTAATGCCGGGAAGGTACGATAATGAATATCTTTCACCGTTATGCCATTACCTACAAGATCATTCCACAAAGCGAACATACCACCCAAGATAGACGGATGTCTCTCTTCAAATCTCTCATTTCGGCCTATTTTAGCCGGTGTCCACTCTTTGTATAACTTTTCTTCGTCCAGATAATCATGATAGTAAAAAGCACCCGGTACAATATAGACATCCCAATCGTACATGCTTACCAATTGGTATCCTTCCGCAATCATTTCCTGAGGATTGGCAAAACCAGGATTCCATAAACTCATGACCACCTGATCTGCCTTGACCGGAGTACTACCTTTTGCATGAGTCAATGCCCCCCATACACAAGCCTGCTTGCCATATTGCTCTACCAGACGAATATAGTGATCTGTAAATTCTCGAAACTTCTCAACCAATTCGGGTGTTTCATTGGAATATTCATCCGTACCCACATGTACTCGTTTACCACAGAATACTGGCTCGTCACCCTCCAAATATTCTTTAAACAGGGTGTCTATAAACGGATAGGTCTCCGGTGAGAACAGATCCAGATGATCCATACCATACTTCTTACTTCCTATTTCGGGCTTATAACGTGAAAACGCCAAAGAATGTGCCGGGACATCGATCTCCGGAATAATTTCAATCCCCAGTGCCATTGCCTGTTTCTGCAAATCGATAAATTCTTTCTTGGTATAAAAACCGTCATAGGCCGTCAATCCGGGATATGTATCCGATTCCAACCGAAAAGCCGAATAAGCATTCGTAAAGTCATCATCGAAGAATTTTTTGTGTCCGTTATCATTCAAATGAATTTGCAGGGTATTCATCTTGTAGTAAGACATGATTTTAACCAAATCCTGTAAATAAGACAAAGGAATAAACTTACGTGCACAGTCTATCATGAACCCACGAAGGGGATAGTCGGGATAATCCCGGATCTGCCCTTTAGGCAAACGATAATTATCATCTTGTTCTGTAATTTGTAACAAAGTACGGGTTCCCCAGTATATGCCTTCAGGCTGAGGAGCCGATAAAAGTACTTTATCGGTTATTTTAATAGAGTAACCCTCTTTTGCCAGTTGTTTATCCGGTTTCAATGTCAATGCAATATCGCCGGCTTTTGCCCTACCGGCCACGATTTCAGGTTTCCACTGAAACATTCTGAAGCAATCGTCAGCCATCAGTCCGGCAATACGAAGCAACTCCGGTTGTCCGGCATCATACACAATTCTTGTATGGCTCCCTAAAGTCATATAGCCTCCGGATGCTTTCCACTCTTTCAACTCCGGAATTACAAAAGGTTTCTTCTCTCCAGGAGCGGCCATCAATACAACACTCATTAAGGAACAAAGTAACAACGACATTCCTATTTTTTTAGATACAATATTCAATATAAGATTTTTCATTCTCTTTTCAATCATCAAATAAAAACTACAATACTTATGTTCAAAACACCAATCTTTCTGATAATGCCTAACTGCCTCCTCTTTATTTTCGTCAGTATGATTCCAACCTTAGTCTTAGGAAGCTATATCTATTTTTCTCCTATAGTAGCTTTTCTCAGTGAAAGTCACATACTTCACATAACAATGTTTCTTTAGGGGCGCAATTGATTATTCACTATATCTTCTACCCTTAAAAAAAATAAACAGTGGACAATATACGATAATCTCATCATTACTGCCCACTGTTATCAGGATCTATTTATAAATACCTATCAGAAAGTACACTGACATATCTGTCATATTATCCCTACCTATCCTTATTTGCTATATCCTGGATTCTGGTCTTCAATGGAAATCATATCATTAGTAGTTAATTCCATCTGTGGAATAGGAATCAACTGATTACGTATCAGATACGTATTCCAGTCTTCCTCGCCATCACTGGGATACCAATACTCTCTCCAAGGGGCAGCATAATTGTTTTCAAGACCATAATGATAACAAGCAGAAGTTATATGATGGTTATTATTGCGTTCAAGTAGCTTCTTACGCCATTCAATACCCCGTCTTCTTGTATCCGTAAATCCGTCAAATTCTGCAGCCAATTCAAAGAGACGTTCATGGAAAATGTATTCCCGCACTGCCTCTTTCGACAAAGTAGCCGATAAATCTTTCGGATAAGTGGCTATCGGCTTAGCCGAATTACGTGCACGCTGCAATACTCTGTTTACCAAAGAAATAGCAGTACCTGTATTTCCTAATTCATTTTCAACATCCGCCATCAACAAAAGGAAATCAGCAAAACGGTATACATACAGATTGTTATTAGCATAACGTCCGGAACAATCGTTAGTCATATATTTTCCAAAATAAGGCCAGTCATTAATATTCCAATCCGATGGCCCCTTTGTTTTGCAATATGCTTCACGTAGTAAAGAATCCAGTTCTTCTACTTTCGGATTCGTCGGGTCCTCATATCCACCATTGATATAATCGATAGAATCCACCAATTCTTTATGTGTAGTTACTACCGGTACCTTAATAGGAGGTCTTCCCGGTCTGACAATCGAATCGACCCATGTTGTATCGTTAAAAGATTTTGTTACATAAGGATATGCTGCCTGCCATTCGTCCGACGGAATTTTATTAACATACTTCACCCATTTAGAAATGAAAGTAACCTTCAAACGCGGATCATCCTGATAAGTACCATGTGCCCAGTCATAAAAAGATTTATTAGGTTGCGAACGTCCCCAGGTTTCCCCCTGAGAAGAGTTCTGAGGAGAAAATGTCCAGTGCAATGAATTGTATCCTACATTCTCAGTCGTATTTTTAGTAGCATCGATTACAAAGACAAACTCTTTAGAAAAGCTGAGACGTGTACCATTATATAAAGTATTAAAATCCGGTTCAAGGTCAAAATCACTTTTGTCTAACACCAAGTCACCATATTCCTTTGCTTTCTTAAAATAAACATTGCTGGCTTGCATTTCCGACCATGTCTGTTTCAAAACACCTGTAGCCCAATAGTCACCGTTTTCAGCAGCCCAGGAATTACAGCCCATCACCCAATAAAGCTTAGCTAAATAAGCATAAGCAGAATATTTATTAGGAGCGGTCGGTTTGTTGCTTGCCAAAGAAGAGGTTTCATCCAAATCAACAGCAGCCTCCGTCCAATCTTTTATAATTTGGTCAATCGTCTGCTGACGGGTAGCCCGTGACACAGCTAAACTTTCCCGATCAGACGGTGTTAATCGCAAGGGTACTCCTCCGTAAAAAGAATAAAGAACATAGTAACATACCCCTCGCATAAATTTAGCCTGAGCTACCATATTGGCTTTCGTACCCCAATCAGCACTCTCTCCATCTTCACACGCTTTTATAAAAATATTACAATTTGCAATTGCTTGATAAAGTGCACCCCATACCAAATTATTAAACTCATTCTCAGTAGGAATAACTCCTGCAGTATACTGACAACGATTATCGGATGTATTATAAGAGGTCCAGCATAGGCCGGAAGCTTCCGTATTAATCTCAGGAAGCAATTGTGCAAAAGATCCCTGTACAGCCATCAGACCATAAATTCCGGTCAGAGCCATTTGTGCTGACTGTTCGTCGCTGTATACCACTTTTGAATTTGTAGTATACTTCGGATCCTCGTCCAAACAAGACCCTAAAACAGCTAACATTAAAAACAGATAAATTATATTGATTTTCTTCATAATCAAACCAGAATATTAGAATGAAACATTAAGTCCAAATATAAACGAACGGGTATGCGGCATTGAACTCGTATCGATACCCGGACGCGTTCCGTCAAAAGCAAAGCTGTTTACTTCAGGATCATAACCGGAATAATTGGTTATTATAAACGCATTTTTCACTGATGCATAAACCCCAATACTATTAAATCCGATCTTTGAAACCAGATTTTTGGGTAAATTATATCCCAATGTAATATCCGAACAACGCAGATAGCTTCCATCCTCCACATATCTGTCCATTATAACTTTAGGAGTTACCGCGCCGGGCGAGGGCATTTCATTTCCATGATATTCTCCTATCCATGGATTATCGTTTCTCCACATTTTCTCAAATGAACTTTTATAAATCATACTGGTCGAATTAGACGGTAAGATAGAATAACGTGCATTCGTATTTAGAATATCATTCCCCTGTACCCCGGTAAATGCCATGGATAGCGATAAGTCTTTCCATCTAAAATCAGTCTGGAATCCATACGTAAAATCAGGGTTAGGATCTCCTAAAATGACCCGATCTTTTTCATTAATAGCACCGTCACCATTCTGATCTACAAACTTCAAATTACCTGCTTTTACCGTTCCTATAGACTTAGTTGCATCTATCTTATTTATATAAGGATCATTCTCCTGAATAATTCCATCCGTCTGATAACCATAGAACAAACCTGGGGCCTTTCCGGCAATAAATATATTCGCCTCACCGAAATGATCACCCAAACTATTTCCCATATATGCTTTCCAATATTGTCCTGTCCCCCACTCTTCTTCCGGCAATCCGAAATCCAGAATCTCAGGTCGGTTGAAAGCTATATTGCCGGAAAGCGACCATGTAAAATCTTTTATACGAATAATATCTCCATGCAACGAAATCTCTAACCCTTTATTACGAAGGCTTCCCTGATTGATTGTCATTGACTTATAACCTGTAGAAGGTGGAAGGTCGCGCTGTATGAGCAAATCTTTAGTCTTTTTAGAATATAAGTCGACAGTACCTCCAATACGATCCTGAAAGAAAGAAAAATCGACTCCGACATTATAAGAAACGGTTCTTTCCCATTTCAATCCGTCATTTTCCATTTTGTCCACCACAAGGCCTATTAATTTATTACCGTCTCCGGTTGCACCTTGCGCAGGTTTTTCTGCTCCCTGTGGCGTATTTGTAAACTGTGTACCGTAACTTGAGAATGTGCTGTACGGATCAATAGATTGAGAACCCGTTTCACCATATCCGGCACGAAGCTTCAATTGATTGATCCATGAATGATCTTTTATGAAATCTTCCTGTTCCAAACGCCATGCAACTGTTGCTGCAGGGAAATATGCCCACTGGTTACCTTTTTTAAACTTACTGGAACCATCACCACGAATAGATGCAGTGAGCAAATAGCGCCCTTGCAAAAAGCTCAAATTTGTACGTGCCAGGAAAGACAATAACTGATAATCCCGTTGAGCCGGTTGTTTATACTCCACATTACCGGCCATGTGCATTCCATTGGAACGAAAACTATAGTTGTTAAAATCATTTCCGACAACCAATGTATTCAACGAACGATATGCATCATACGTGACACCAGCCGTAGCATTGATATCCACAATCCCCTTTACTTCATGGTTGAACTGGAACACATTTTCTACCGAATAATTGCTACGGTTAAAGTCCGACTGAGTAATATAGCCGTTCTGTGCTGAACCTGTATAAAGTGTAATGTTGAACCAACGGTCGCGATCTTGAATAGAGATATTACCACCAGCGCGTAGATTATAAGATAAGAATTTAAAGATTTTCCAATTTAAATCCAACGAACCACGAAATGTCTTTTCAATGGTAGTATCATCATAATCATCCACCCATGTCCAGACCGTAGCACGATCAGCAAGGTTCGGAGTAGTCAATTCCATTTCTTCTTCCGACTTTACATAAGGTGCACTCGACAGAGCAACATTAGAGATAGAGCCGGTAGCGCCCCCCGTCGTATTGCCACCGGACATCATGTCATTCTGTTTGATAGACCCATTCACCGAAACAGCCATCGTAATGTTCTTGGCAAGTGTAGAATTCAAATTCAAACGGAAGTCGCCTTGCTTTAAGCCGGTACCTTTTACTAATCCCTCAATATCCTTGTACGAAGCCGAAGCAAAGTAAGTAGTTTTCTCAGAACCACCGTTTACTGTAACAGAATAGTTCTGTGAAAGAGCAGTACTATAGATTTCTTTCTGCCAATCTATCGGACTCAAAAGTGTCCACTTCTCTTTTAACTTAGAGTTTTCACCATTTTTCCTATACACACCACCGTCTTGCAAAAAGAACTGGAAAGTGTCATTCCACTCATTTTTACCTGTTTCCTTATTTATTTTCCACAGATTCCAATCTCCGTTGTCATCCTTTTTATAACCTCCGCCATATACCAACCGGTATTGAGCATATTCCTCAAGACTCATCAAATCTAACATATTGGCAGCATTGGCTACAGTAAAGTTAGCCGATACTCCCACAGTCGTCTTTCCTGACTTACCTTTCTTTGTAGTAATCAAGATAACTCCGTTTGCACCACGAGAGCCATAAATTGCAGTGGCCGAAGCATCTTTCAATACCTCAATACTTTCAATATCGGCCGGATTCAAAGAACTCAATGCATTGGTAGCAATGGTAAAAGTACCATCATTGCCGGAATTGGCAAACTCTCCCGTAGAAGCTTGAGGAATATTATCGATAACATACAAAGGCTGGTTATCTCCACGTAGTGAGTTGGCACCACGAATCGTTACCGAAGAAGCGGCTCCCGGAGCATCGATAGAAGCTCCGATTGAAAGTCCGGCAATTTTACCTTGTAACATATTGTCAATAGAAGCAATTTTACCTACTTCTTTCTCATCGGGACGATAAGAAGAAACAGCACCCGTCAAGTCACTTTTCTTCATTGTACCGTAACCTACTACTACCACTTCATCCAACATTTCACTGTCGTCTTTCAGGACAACGTCAATGGTGCGCTGTTTGCCCACGGTTATTTCCTGCGTAGACATACCGATGAAACTATAGATCAGTACTGATTTCTCAGATGGAACTGATATACTATAATTACCATCCACATCAGTGATAGTACCATTTGTAGAACCTTTAAGTAGTACATTGGCTCCCGGCATTCCAAAGCCGTCTTCTGCTTTCACTGTTCCTTTCACCATTATCTGTGAAAAAGCCAAAGCAGGAAGAAATAACAAACAAAACAACGCGAAGATGCGTCCCTGTGTTTTTCTTTCCATAATACTTAGATTTAATTAATATGCAATTTTTTTGTATAACTACCATTATTAGTACGTACCTGTATCAGATAAGTCCCTTTCTCTAACGAAATCGTTGGAATCACATTGGTTACGGCATTCAGACGACCCTGCATCGCAGTTTTCCCATCCATAGCATAGATTTCATAAAAAGCATTACTTATATATTCTTCTTTAGACAATGTCAGAACAATTTGCCCTTTTGACGGACTGAGGTAGAATGAGAACACCTCACCTTGATTATTATTATTTTTCACATTCTCTATGCCTACAGGGGCTAAATCAACTTTAGTAATGAGTGTATCCACGTTAGATGCAAGTACATCATTCTGTGCACGTATTAAACTCTTATAATCACTAACGGGTTGGTCATTACCCATATCAAAGTACATTGTTCCGCGGCAATCCTTTTCTATAATAAAATCTTGCTTACGTTTAGTCTGATTGACACCATTATAGTATCTCATTGTGCCACCGCAATCCCATGAATTCAAATCCGGATCAAAATTACTATCATTCATTCCGTACTTTTCAAACAGGTCCTTATATCCCTCTTCACCGTTATTCACAAGTAGTATTCCATAAGACATCAATATTTTGTCTTTAGGAAAGCCGTACCCGGTAAACCAATTATAAGCCTCCGGATAATAATCCCAATAATAAGTTTCTTTGTTAGGCCCATAGAGCTGGAAAGTGAAATAATCAACATCTTTCATCAAATCTTTAGAAAAGCCATTGTAAGATACCTTATGTAAGGAACAGGTAAATGTTTTGTCTTTTCCAGCCATTACTTCATTAATTAAACGCCCTACAATCTTGTTGTATAAAGTCCAGTCAGACGCACTATACATCCATTCCAAATCAACATCCAGACCATCGCAATGTTCCAATAAAACTTTTGCATCACGAATCAGATTATTCGCATATTCGTCATTATTCAAAACACCATATTTCCAGTTTTCACCTTCAGGATAGATAATACCTATACGGATTTTCATTCCACGATAACCAGCATAATAATTACGTATAAAATCAATCATGCCGGTATAACTTTGCGAATCCTTACCTATATTTTCAGGGTCATCCCCTTTCCAATACGCGTTCAGAAAAATATTATTCCAATTTCCAACATTCCATTGATACCCATTTTCTGAATCATTTTTAGCAGAACCGGAACGATCTGTTCCCCAAACCATCACTTCATCAAGTTTTCCATCAAAGTTTTCGCCTAATATGATACGACTTTTCTGAAACGCAGGAACCTTTTGAATAGTCATACTTTTACCGCCCAACTCAACAGGACCATCAGAAGAAAGTCTGTCATGATCTTTATAGTCCACACTAATTAGAAAAGGATTAAATCTTCTGCTAGATGCATCTCCTGCCATCGGTTTAAAAGTCACACTTATATAATGCCACTTATCTATTTCTACTTGATTTTTTAATGTACCAATCGTACCACAAAGATTGACAATAATTTCTTTATCAGCTTCTTTTCCAAGCTTTATAGTCATACAATTATCCTCATCCACATAATTGGAAAATATACCGGCACCTTCCACCCAGCTATCTATATATACCCAACCTGCTACAGTAGCATTATTAGGAGATGCAGATTCATAAAAACGTGTAGTAGGGTCAAAAGGTACTCTACCGTCTTCTGATATCATATTAGAACCTACGCCATGAAAATCCATCACCCCATTGCGTCCTTGAAATTCTGCAAGATAAGATACATTGGTAGGAGTGGCCGAATTGTCCGGGTATTCAGGAAACAGGCTACCATCTTTCTGAACCTTTGCAGAAAGCAGAATCAGATCATTCGTCATCAAAAACATGTCACGATCAATATTAGCACGGTCTGTAAATCGCATCAGATTGGTATATCCGGTTACAACACGATAACGCATCACGGCATTATCTTCCACAGCAATCCGTTGGACATTGTTCATCTCTCCATGATGAGCAAAACGATAATCCACCAGATGTTCGCACTGCTCCTGATCGCATTTCCAATAAGATACTAAATCAGTATAATTGGGATTAAACTTATGAAGTGTGTTATTCCAATATAAATCGGCTTGTTCCAATGCCTTTTTCCAAACTCTAATCTCATCAATTTGCCCATTAAAATTCTTTCCTATCAAACAAGGGTTTACAGCATCCGATAATGTTGGCGGAAGAGTTCCTGACACTTCTTTCAATTCATTATTTACATAACACTTTACATTACCATTATTAAAAACTATCGTCAATTGCGACCAACTGTTCAATACAATACCGGTTTCACATATTACAGAGGCTACGCCCGCTTTAATTACCAATGATTGGTTATCGCTCGACTCTATAATAAAATTATCTTGATTGAAAAGTTGAATACCCTTTACCCATGAAGTAGGTTTTATCCACATCTGAACGGTCATTTCTGAAGAACCGTTTAACTCCTGAATCACCGATGTTTTTACATAGCCTGCACCCTCGTTGCTGATTGCATAATTAACAGTTTGCGCATAGGAAGTTAATGAACATCCTATCAGGCATGCCAACATTACTTTTCTCAATACCATACTTTATTGTTTTTAAGTTAAAATTAAATGGGTTAACAAAAAAGGAACGAATCTTTATCCCACAAAGGATACCAAGATTCGTTTCCTATATATATCAAAAATTATAAAACAACTTTTCTACTGCTATTACCCACCTTAACAATATAAACCCCTTTTTCTTTAATAGGAATAGTCGTCAAGTTAGACATAGGAGCTTTGAAAGCCACCAATTCACCAGAGATTGAGTATACAGAAACCGGAGAAGCAGCATCAACAACTGTTATTTCGCCATCTTTACCCCATACAATGGCTCTATCATCTCTCTCCGCATAATTAAGACCGGTAGGTGCATCATTCCAATCTTGATCTACTATCTTACAAGGAACGCGTTCCATATCAATCGCATCAATCTTCTCTAATTTGATATCATCAAGTAATAAAATAGCCTGATCGACTCCATTTAAATACATTTTAACAACCAGTGGTAGCTCTTTATACTTAGGGTCTGTATTATCCTTAATTGTAATATCCATTTCGCCAGTAGCCCAATACTCATTATAAGCTGGGTCAAAGGCCAAATCATACTGACGATAACCATCTCCCAAACCTGTATTCTCATCGATTCCGTCATAATGTGATGTAGCTACCGTCAATGCCAACTTACCTTGACCATTAGCTATCACACGAAAACTAACAGAAAGACGGTAGTTAGAATTAAGGGGTACATCCGTATTCGAGAGCCAGAACAAAGTAGAATTAGGCATTGATTTAGGATTTTTAACAGCTCTAGCATCTACAGCAGTCGATTTATTTCCCTGATAACAGAATATATGACCTAATGTACCACCATCCACTATCTGACAGGAATTATAAAAATCTTCAAAAGCTGCTTTATCGCCTTCACTCATGTCGGCATAACTCTTACCACCGATAGCTATATCCCCTCCTGCGGCGGATGTAAGACCAATAGCACCATCTAAATTATCCGCCAAACGAAAAGGAGCACTCGCATTCCAATCCGTTTTTGCCATTTCACGAATAAATAATCCTTGAGCACTACCTATTTCTTGAGTACTGAATTTCCACGCAGCCGGAGCATAATCCTGAGCCATTGCACCTAACGAAAAAAGACAAACAGCCGAAGCTAAAAGTAAATTTCTTCTCATAATAATAAAAATTAAAGTTAATAAATAAAACATTGAGATAACATCAATCGAATTATCATAATTATATATAATAGTTCAATTTTAATTGTTGCAAACATAGATGATTAAATACAAATTAATGTTCAAAAACAACCGTTTGTTATTCCAAAACTGTCCTAAACATCCTCCTTATAAGAGTTTTGAACATTTTTTGAAAACATATGATTGATTTTGAAAACGGCTAATAAAAATGCATTTTCATATCTATACTTTGTACATAAGTGGATTCTACGCTTCGTAATCTCTAAAAGCTTACATCTCAAATTTTTTCCACTTTCCTTAAGTACATCTATTATATTCATCATAAATAATATGTCTCAGGTTTCGCATATCCAAAACTTAAATAACATTTCATCATTTAAATTTATTGAATCCATTCTGTTATCATTTCCACTGAGGTACATGTGTATAGCCATAGGTTTATATCAATAGATAAGTCACATTTGCATAAAAACAGGTGATACATGGTGATGATAAATTCTATTATCATCACCATGTCATCGCCGCTTAGTTTCATTCTTTTTCAATAAATCAATCATAAAAGACGACAAATTACAATTCTAAATCATTTTTTCAAAATTGATCGTATATTTAATATTTAAATGTCAAAAGTCCTATTGGGAATCTATTAGTATTCCAATCAGCACCATCCTTTTTTACGAAATAGTCTCTCGCTTTTTCATTGGCATGTCGTTCATACCACTTTAACTTATGAGTAGTAAGAGGAGCATATCCATCAATAGGTTTAGATTTCTTTGCACTGAAAAGACTTGGTAATCCAACATTAAATAAATATCCCCAACCATATTCCTGACTTTGTAAATAGTGTCCGTATTCATGTAAATACAAATCATCCAATAATGGATCAAATTTTCCTAAAGCATTTACAGGTTTGCCACCTCTATCGTTTATGTTTATGTAACTACCAAGAGTAATTCCCTTATCCTCAGTAGAATGTTCATTTATTACATAAGTCGCTCCCCTGAAATATTCTACATCATCAACCAAACCAATAGTATTTTTAGCCAACGAAAAATATTCACCAATAGCAGTTTGAGGTAATTGCCATGTAAAACGGCTTAATAGTTCTAAAGTCCCTTTCCAGAAGTTATTTGTTTTATCAACAGTAAATAGTCCTCCATATATTTTAGCTTCATTCTTTACAGACTTCCATGCCGTCTTTATCGGATTCTTTCCAGTAAAAATACCTTTCCAAAAACCAATAGCAGCCGCAAGAAAGAATTCACCATCTTCATCTGTATACAATAACGGATTATTCAGACAATAGCTATAGCGATTAAAACTTTGGCTATTTTCCGGCATCTGCACATATGGATCCGGACTCAAAAAACGACCTAATAATGGATCGTATAAACGAGCGTTCATATTTATCAATCCGAACATGGATAAGTGCTCATGTCCTGTATAACCACGATTTAAGAATAAAGACGGTTCACTTCCCGGAGCATATATAGATTGAGTTTCAGGATTACGTAGACGTCCCCAGGCATCATAACTCAATTCTTGTACTACACTTCCAGAAGAATCTGTAATATGTGTAATACTTCCCAAATAATCACGACAGATATAATAAATATTCCAAGAATCATTCCCCCTTACATAAACCGCAGGGGCAGAATATGCATTTCCACCAATATACAGAAAACTTTTTGTTCCATCTTTTTCATAACAATCTCCCAAATAATAACGATACTGGCTATCATTATCACTCCGGTTTATAGTCATTTTGGCACGGTCTCCATTAGCCTTATAAACAAATGTAGCAGTAACGCCGTTCTCAATAACCGTTGCCGGACGTTTAAACGAAGTATAAATTACATTTTGGGTATTCTTCGGAACTAAATAACCAGAATAGGAAATAAATCCAGTCACCGCATAAGGTTTCGAAGCATTCGCATAAGATAGCTCACCAATTCCAACAAGCCTAGTAACATTACCTTTCGAATCATAAATATTCTGCTTAGGACCATAATCGACCAAACGTTTCAATTTATCATAAGTAAAATACTCACTGATATTATGAGCTACGTCTGTACGAATTCCTAAGTTACCGGTCCGAACATCAAACATATATTTAAAGTGTTGTATAGAACCCGTTTTACGTTCTGTCACCATACCATAAGTATCATATTCATAGCTACGAGTCAATGAGCCGGTTGTAACAACCGTAGGTTGTCCTAACTCATTTTCACTTACTAATTTCCAGATCGAAGCTGTCCCCAATTTTATTTCTGTCAGATAACCATTCGTATAAATATGGCTCTCCTCCATTACAGAACTATCGTCAGATGTCTCATAGATGATTTTCGAGAGATTATCATCAGTATTATAGGTATAAGTACGTTTCAGCCAAACGCTATCCGGTACATATTCTACCTCTGTAGCAATTCGTCCAAATTTATCATAAGTATAGTACTTTGACGTTCCACTAGTTGAAATCTCTTGTTCAAGAAGCTTTGTAATAGCATTATACTTCCATCTTGTTTCAAATTCAGGTCGCGCTACCCTTACAATGCGCCCATCCAATCTAAAGCTGGATAATATTGTTTTACCATTGGCGTCCGTCTCTCTTACATCTCTTTGATCACCACTAACGTTTTCCGAGTAACTTTGCGTACCAGCGCTCGGATCGATAAGCTTGATTCGCCGCCCATAAGTATCATACTCGAAAGAAGTGACAACATCTCCCGGAGCTATTATTTTCTTAGGTTGTTTATCCGGTCGATATTCATAGGTTATTGTCCCTCCCAGATCGGATACGGTTGTTAACAATCCACTCTTATCGTAGTTCCGGGTGGTAGCCATCCCTCTTGTATCAGTAGTAATCACTTGATTTCCTGAATAATCAGTAGTATTTATTCCACCAGAGACTTCTGTTACGGATATTGTACGATCATAATTATCATAACTATAAGCGGTCCATAGTGAGGGCTGAGTTTTAAATGGTTGAGAAACTCTTTTCACACGTCCATATTCATCATACTCGGTAGCCGTATATTGCCAACTTCCATCAAATCTCTGATTCCCACTCCGAATTTCCCGGTTCAAGGCATCATAATAAGTTTTACGTTGCGGTTGTCCGGCATCAGTTTCCGTTACACAATATAGTCCCACTAAAGAATTCCAATTATATGCAATCGTTTTTTTAACATCAAATCTTGTTGCAGAATTAACATTTAGTACACGAGTCTGCAACAAACGTCCCAACATATCATAAGTATAGAGGCTGTTAATAGACAGATAATCTGTCATAGTAGAAAGATTTCCATGAGCATCATAATTACCATAGTATGTAATCCGGCCGAGCCTATCAGTTTCCTTTTCAACATTACGATGATACATATCATACATATAAGTACTTCCTTGAAACTCCGTATTTGTATATGGTGCACTCATCTCTGTAAGTACATTATTATATTCATCATAGGTCCACCGTACCTCTTCTGTCTTATTACCGTTCGTTTTAGTAATTCTGCTTTCGGGAAGCACAGTAGCTGACTTATAAATTATTTCTTCCGATTGCACCCAAGAAGCCCCGTCACGATGGTTTGTGATCGTTTTTAAAACAGGAAACCCGATCCAATAACGATCCGTCGTAACTTGGTTTTGATAAGTTTGCGTAACATTCGTCTGTATTATATTAGAGGTTTTATCGTCCGTATAAGCGGTAACCTCGGATATAGGATTACTATAGCTATCGTAACCGTATGTTTTTGTAACAGTCGTATTTTTCAGTAAATCTTTCACAGAAACCCGAACCGGCCTAATCGTAGTTTTTTTATTCGATGCAACTCCAACATAATAAGTATAATTGGTTTCTGTTGTAGGCGTAGTTTCTTGTACCGGTACTCCGAATCTCGAAGGATCATTAGTCCGGGAAGAGACAGCCCGGCTGCGCAATTTATCATAAACTTCCATCTTTTTCATTCCGATTAAGCCTAATCCCTGACGATGGTAAATGGCTTCCTTATACGTATATGACAGATTACTTATAAATACACCTTTGAGGAGTGCCTCCTGTGAAATAGCAGCCCACAAGGGACCGTTGAAATCAGTATATGGGAAAGTAGCTTCCGTACCTTTTACATAAAACCAAAAAGGGCTTCCGTATTCACGTCCATTCAAACGCTGATAATAGTTACGATGTACCACCCCGAAACTATTAACCATACCCGTCAGTAAATATTGTTTCGCCCCATTAATCATACTATTTACTTTCACCAACCTCGGCCCTTTCACAGCTAATAAAAAATTATAATAATTGGACGTAGCAACAGAAGAGGGCACAATATAACTATCCTTGGGAATACCCACAAAAGTAAGTCCGATTGAAAAGGAACCATTTTTATTAAGCCAGGCATCTACACTTGCAGCCGTATTGGCCGATTCATGCCTTATCAAATCGACCAAGCCGTCAGCATCCACATCTTGTAATGCATAGTGCTCATCTGTCCGGTATTCCATAAGTTCTTGTTGGGTTTTAACCAAACCACTACCGGTAGAAAGATAAGTATCCCATACTGTTCCATTATGATAGGGTATCGTTGTCGCCACTCGATAAGCAGCACCATGTTTAGGACATTCACCATTAACGAGAGGCTTTCTGCAATTGACGCATTCATTGACATATCCTATGGGATAATGGCACTGCGGACATACATCACTATTCGGATAATGCCAAAGGCATGCCGGGCAGTATTCGGAAGTTTTTGTCAAAACATCCAGATTTCCCCACTCATCATAGGATTTAACCGGAGTAACAACAAAATCCACTTTGCCATCCCCATTCACATCGCCAAGCATTAAGTTTCTATTTCGTAATTTATTAATATTCAAATCCGGATATGTGAATAGTTTATTCAATGAATAGGCCCCATTGGTTATTTTAAAACTATAAACATCCATTCCACTTTCATGCAAATGGCAGAGATCGGTTTTTCCGTCTCCATCCACATCCATTGGAATAACCATATCCTTTTTAACATTAAAATTAAAAACATGGGCATTGAAAAGGGTTCGCCGACCGGATAAATCAAATAGCATGCACTTTGAATCCAACTCTTTCTCGAGGGGATGGTACATAGACACTGCCAACACTTCAATTTTCCCGTCCCCATTATAATCACCCGGCAGATAGGTTTTAGGCCAAAAACTCTTATTATTTATATGCGTTACAGCATCGCTGGTAAATGTAAAAGTAGACTCCAGACTCATGGAATTTTTTAAATCCGGCTTATAGGTTTTTATCGTAACCACATCCCGGTCGTCAACCAAAGTGTTGTTAATCTTCAAGATTTCATCGCCGGATTTTCCATCCACATCTGCTGACAATAACGCCTGAAAACCATCCTCAGCCAAAAGCTTGGTAGGTGAAGGAGCAACACTACCCAGATTTTGGTAAACCAACAATTCCTGTTCCGGAGCGAACTCTGAAAAATAGTAATATACAGAATGTTGAAAAGTGCCGCTCGGCTTATAATAAGAAGAACAGGGGCTTTTGTCCGGATAGACTATCAAGGCGTCGTCATCAGAACCATAATCAAACTTTCCTTTACTTACCACAACTGATACAGATTCATCAAAATGTAAAAGTAAACCGGTCTCCTGTTTCTGAAGTTTTTTCGTTGTATTATCGCTATATCCATAATAGAATTTTAGCGGATTCAAATTGTCTTTTCCAATTCCAGTCAATAATGATACCCTATCCGTCTGATAAGTAAAAGTATACTCATGAACATAGTCCCCTTTATCCCAACATTTTATCTTATCAAGCAAACATGACAACTTAAACTCCATGCCATTCTGATAACTGGATATAATATCAGTGCGCGATTTATAAATAAAATCCATCTCTGTGAAATATATATCGGATAAAGAATGGATTCCGGAATAGATTTTCGTTATATAACTATGATTATCAACCGTTTCATATTCATAGGTATTATAATTTCCCAAAGCATCTTCAAATCGTGTGATAGGGAAAGATATATTATTGGTATTGCTGTATATGGCCTTACTCCCATCCGGATATTCCACAGTAAAAGAGTTTATAGTATTTCCGGACACATCGGCCTTTATACGCATATTTCCCTGCTCCGGCTCATAAGTATTTGCCTGCCCCGTTACCGGAAGCAACCTCATACCATCCAAAGTAAATGTATCATCTACGCCAAATGTCATAGCAGCCGTCACTCCATCATAATAGATACTCTTATTTATCCGGGTAATAGAGGATAAGCCATTAATACTCCAGCCATACCCTAATACATTATTTCCTCCCTGACTATTGTAAGCTATGGAAATTTCCGGATTAAAGCCATTCCGTATAGGAGTAATTTCAATAGGAACATTGTAAGTAATAGCTCCCATAGACGATACTTCAGAAGTAAAAGGTATCTCACCTACCGTATATTTAGTATCGACAGTTACAGAAGTAGGAATATGAGCATGCGTTTCCTCCACCAATAAAGGGGTAACCATTTCAGTTTTGAAGGTATTATTTGTATCTGTATTCCGGACCGGATGTTCAATGCGAATAATAGAATCCGGAACAATAGAACTGAGACTATCTACAGTAATTCGCCAATGTTTAGACTGTGAACCGATACTATAAGTCTGAGCATTTATATGAGAAACGAAACAAAAACTTAGAATCCCAAAGACGTAACAAGGGTATAAAAATGTATTTTTCACTTTGATAATATTGAGATATTAAAGGCTATTCTTTGATAATTTTCCACGCAGACTGCATCTGTCCGAAAACCAGCTTCATGATATATACACCCGGAATGAATTCCCGCATAGAGATCACTGTTTCCGTTGTACGAACTGTTTCTTTCAACAACAGTTTCCCCTGCATATCATAAAGTTGTAATGTGCCGACACCCGGTTCCGGTAATCCGGACAAGCTAACAGTTAAATCTGTTATTACAGGAGTTGGATAAACACGAATATTCTCTCTGGATAGTTTATTTTCCCAAGTATCATTCTCTAAAGAATCATTTTCGATAAAAGGAGAAAAAGATCGGGAAGTTACCAAAAGACGAGAAACCCGGTTACCGGCACTGTCATAAGAATACTGTAACTGCACAGTTTGTGCAGAAACATTTGTTCCAACAGCAATAGTTGCTGAAAATAACAAGAAAAGGAAAAAAGTTTTCATAGCATGTAGTATTAATAATGTTAACTCAAAAAGGTATTATCTAATTAAGGTTCTTTATGTTGGGCAATAATACGAAATCAAAAATATTCCGATGTTTCAAATCATTCAACTTTTTTCTAAAATCATTCTTTAAAGGATATTCAGGACAATCTCGGGCATATTTAAACAATTTGAAACATCAAAATAAAAATAAATATGATTCAATAGGAGTATAATATTCTATTTCCAGAGTAATATACGGAATTAAAAATCGATATTCACAAAATACTCATATTTCCAAGGATTCGGCAAACCGATGCAGTAGAATGTAGAACGGTAGTTTACTCCGATTCCGAAAAGCTTGCAGAAATTTCCATAAATATGAAGTAGAATACCGATTGCATATTTTTTATAACTTAGTTCCTATATGAGAAAAAGATTCTTCAAAAACGACATGGCATATTTTCGGTTCATAAATCACTAATAACCAATACTTTTAAAAAAAATATTTATAAATATTATAAAAGTGTACACTTAAGCATGTGTTAATGGCGCTTCTATTAGATGCTAAAAGTATACACTTATACATACTAAGATTGGTTTCTTTGCCAATTTAGTTGAAAGATTTATTCTTGTACGGTTCTGAGTATTGTACGATAGAAATATACAGTACATGCCTACTTACAATTTGACAAAGTGACATTCCTGATCCTCTGGAATCCTCTAATTACGAGAAGGTTTCTCACAGGTGATAAAAATCTTCGGCATTTCCGATTTTGATTATTCCTATTGTACGATTTTCGGAGAATTATATAACAAAAGCATCTCGTTTTTTCGATCTTCATTACACAATTCAATATCATTAGTTTATTTGATTATACTTTTAATAGTTAAAAATGGAGCGAATTTAGCTATCAGTTAGCGTCCAAAATGTTTTTTAAGGCGGTTTTTATTTTTTCTCGTAGAGTCTCGAATCGTTTCTCTACGAGGTTCGAGTCGTTCCTCGTATACTCTATTAAAACCAAATGTTTCCGCAGAATATTGCTTTAATAAATGTTAACTACGAA